>CAJWHF010000058.1 GCA_913041275.1 uncultured Opitutia bacterium | reverse complement strand
TATCTGGCTTGGGAAGCAGGGGATAGGTTCGGCTAAAGACGCCGTAGTAGAAATTGCGAAAGAGTTCAATCCTGATGAAGTGATTAAAACTTTTGATCAATGGCGAGAGCTTGAGGCCACAGCTACTGAGGGGAACATCCTTGAGATTGCCACGGCGACGGCGACCGAGAAGTTCACCCGTCAGACCAACCTCGAAATTTTTGGTAAAACACTTCCTCTTGGAACGACAGTTTCAGAGATACAGGTTCCAGCGACCTATCGTTACCACATTGATTTGAATGGTGAGTGGATCATAACTGCTGACGGAAACAGGTTGCTCGTTCTTGCACCTCCTGTGCTGCCGTCGTTGCCGGTTGCTTTCGATACTGGAAAGATACAGAAAGAGTCTAAAGCGGGATGGGCGCGTTGGGATGGGCAGGATAACCTGGATGAGTTAGAGAAAGGGCTTACGGAAAAGTTAGCTGTTAGGGCCGCGGACCCCGACTCAATCAATAAGATTCAAGATGAAGGAAGGATCGCGGTCGCCAAGTTTGTGAGACGTTGGCTCGAAAGCCACAAGGCCTGGGATATCGATCAGTTTGAAAAGATCGTAGTCGGTTTCCACGATGAAGATCTGATAGAGAAGAGTCTCAGTTCGCAACCATCGACACTGAGGCTCAATGAGCCGGGCAAATCAGTGCTTCCTTGATTCAGTCGATCAAACTGACCTCGTTAGCGTCGTCGTCGGAAGCGAACAGGCGATCGCGGATATCGCTGACTAGGAGAATACTGTCGGAATCATTCCTGTTCTCCATAAAGGTAGAATTCGCGAAAGGATTGTTAGGCATTCACCCACATAATTAGGCACTATTACCCCTCTGAAGGTCCACAAGCCCAAGAGCTGGAAAAGTTACTAATTAAACAGCTACTTTTGCTTATTAATTTTTAATTTTTTAATAGATTTCGTTAAATCATCCCAATTAGCAAATAAGCTACCGACTGCAAATATTGCAAGTCCGTGATGAGATGCAAATGCCTCAAATTCGTGAAGTCCTAATTCTACTGAGATTTCCAATATGCAGGAAAGTAATAGAATACCATAAGTTATTATTCCAAGGATAGGTGATTTATTGAAATCTATCATAATTATTTTATAATACACGAGTGAACCTTAAAAAACGAAAATTTAGGCAACCAGTTAGCTTGGTTGAAACAATAATTTAGCTATAAGCGTACCAAAACCTTACAAGGAAGCAATTTTTTAGAAGGCACTTGATGTATATACACATCAGCAATAGTTCAGCCAAACACTGCGCCCTTCGATAAACTATAATACCGTACTTTTACAAAATTGACCGAATCGGGACTAGCTCGATCAGGGTAATTTCTGTTGGGCAATTAAAGCGTAGAGGCGGCAACCCGTGCCTACGATTAGAACCTGCACCAGCGGATACATTCAAATAAGGAATACCTATTTTTCGAAAGCCCTTTGCCCACTCTTTGGGCACCGAACTATCAATAACTAAAGGACCATAAAAAGGTAAATTTACCTGACCACCATGTGTATGCCCTGCTAAGCACAGGTCGATCGGCAAAGATCCTACGATAGTCGCATAGTCGGGCGCATGCCCGAAGAGAATTTTAAAATCACTTGGGTCTGTGTACTCTAGCCACTGCTCAACGGAGCGCATTGCCCAAGGACCTTTCTTGGACTGGTAGAGGCTAAGCCCATGCAAGCTTATGGCGCTTGATCCAATTTCGATCCGCCTTTCACGCGAAGAGAGCATTACCAATGGCTCTAGCTCTTCGGGCTGAATTCTATATAGCTCTATCTCCGTATCACCAAAAACTCCGTAAGTACCCAACCTTGGGTTAACTCTCTCAATCAGAGCGTGGAGTTTCTCCCATTCATCCTCAAAACTAGCTGGGGGGACTACTTGCAGAAAATCCCCTGTGTTAATTATCAAGTCTGGCTCCAAGGAATCTATGCGATCAAATATCTTTTCCTGATAGGGTCCTACTGCTCCAGCTTGTATGTCAGATATATGCAAGATACGCACCGTCTCATCAAGCTTAGGCGTTTTTAGCTGCACTTGCCTGACCACTAAGCGCTCAGGCTCTAAATGAGTCACATAGTAGCGAAGTAGAAAAAGGTCCACCCCGATAAAGGCATAAAGCCCTGCTAAAAAAAATAATGTGCGCCGAGACTTCTTATATAAGAATGCAAAAACGAGGGATAGAGTAGCCACTACCAAGAAAATTAGAGGTAACTCAAACAAGTTAAAGTCATACGCCTGATGAATAATCGTAAAGTTAGGCGCTAACATACCTCCCTTTAAGTAGAAGTAATTACGAGCTACCGCATAGATTAGTATAAGGAAACCTAGTAGAACTCCGAACCTCCATGCGCACCTACTACTGGGAGCAGAGGCCACATCGGTCATTTCTAGTCGAGTAAAACCTCTCATAGTAATGTTTTCTCAGTCATAAATAAGTGAAGGCGGGTCGAATATGAACCCACTACAGAATAATAGTAACTAAGTGCCAATTCTCGAGAAACAAAACTCCAGCACATCATTTTGTGATCTTGAAATACGCTTCGATATATCGATCTAAAGTCCCTTTTAAAATATCATCAGGGAGCGTAGGAGGCGGTGGCGACTTATCCCAATCCAAGGAATTCAAGTAGTCGCGTATAAATTGCTTGTCGAAAGAAGGCTGCGCCGTACCTGGCACATATTCGTGCATTGGCCAATAGCGTGAAGAATCTGGTGTAAGAATTTCATCTATTAAATAAAGCTCACCATCCTCATCAGTACCAAATTCAAATTTTGTATCCGCTAGTATAATACCTGCGCCTTGAGCGCGTAGTGAACCCATCTCGTATAGCTGAATACTCAAATCGTGAACACGCCAAAATAGATCTTCGCCTACAAGCTCAGCGGCATCAGTACAATCAATTGGCATGTCATGCCCGCTATTCGCCTTAGTAGTAGGTGTAAAGAGCGGACGTGGTAATTGGCTACTCTGCACTAAGTCTCTAGGAAGCTCGTGTTCAAAAAGTCGTCCTGTTTGTGAGTAAGACTCCCACCCAGATCCAGAAAGATAGCCACGAACTACTGCTTCGATGCTTAAAGGATTTAGCTTTTTTACGATCATGCTTCGATAGCGCAATTCTGGATAGATTTTACCTAATTCTTCGACGCGTGCTTCATGATTCTCAACTAAGTGGTGCTGTATAACGGCACCTGCTAGAACGAACCAATCCAAACTGATTTGCGTGAGTAAAATGCCCTTTCCCGCTAGACCCTCTGTCATAACTACGTCAAAGGCTGAAACTCGATCCGTTGCTACCATGAGCAGAGCATCTCCCATATCAAAGACCTCACGCACTTTGCCAGATGCAATCAAAGGATACGGTAAGCCTATGACTTCGAGGAGCGCATTCTCCGGCATAGGAAAAGGTAAATCATAAACAGCCATGTAAATTTGATAAGCTCACTGGGACGAACACGCAAATGGTTTCTACTAAGACGGCTCAAAATCTTATATTTATACAAAAAAGACTTGCAGAGAAAACGATGTCACTTAGCTTGCGTGACTCACTCCCTCCCGTTCGTCTAGCCCGGTCTAGGACACCTGGTTTTCATCCAGGCAACAGGG
>CAJWHF010000057.1 GCA_913041275.1 uncultured Opitutia bacterium | reverse complement strand
TCGGCATAATGCATAGTTTCGAAAATACCAAAGCCATGGGCAAAAGCAGAATCAGAGGGAGAAAGAGGCACACTCTTTCCAAAAGGAATTATAATGATGTCTGACATAATTGATCGATACTCTCACGCATAGCACAGGCTTTATCGATTGTCTCCTGATACTCGGCCTCAGGAAGAGAATCCCACACGATTCCGCCCCCGACTTGATAATCCAAAAAGCCGCCCTTCAGGTGTAGGCTACGAATAGCTATATTAAACTCGGCATCGCCATCAAAGCCGATGTAACCGATTGATCCACAATAGACCCCTCGACGACTTGGCTCGAGCTCTTCAATGATCTCCATAGCACGGATCTTAGGAGCACCAGTTATCGACCCTCCAGGAAATAGCGAAACTAGTGTATCGTAGATGTCCTTGTCTGATCTGAGCGTAGCATGTATACGGGCTGTCTGGTGGATGACCCGTGCATAGTGTTCTAGCTTATATAGCCCTTCTACTCTGACCGAACCAAATTCAGCGACACGACCCAAATCGTTACGCTCTAGGTCGACTATCATCAGCAGTTCCGCACGGTCTTTTTCAGAATCACGCAGCGCTGCTTCTTGTTGGTGGTCTGCTTCTTTATCAGCACCGCGCGGGCAAGTGCCTTTAATTGGACGCGTCTCTAAACTAGATCCTCGCTTACGGAGAAACTGCTCAGGCGAAGTTGATATGATCTGCCAATCATCGAGACCTAAATAGGCACCATAAGGCGCTGGATTTCCACGGCGAAGGGCTCTATACAATTCAATGGAATCGCCTTCAAAGCTGCAGCGTGCTCTACGAGAGAGATTGACTTGGTAAACATCGCCACTGGCAATGTAATCACGCACGCGTTCAACAGCAGTAAAGAATTCTTGCTTGGAAAGATTCCAGACCCATTCACTGCGTCGTGCGTGAGTACATGTGACATCGCAGGGATCCTCTACAATAGACCGAAGTCGCTCCAGAACCGAATCGGCATCCACCTGAAAATCATGGCCGATAAGGTAAAGAACACCACTGTCGTGATTGAGGGCAGCAACACCGTCGTAAAGGTTAAATTGCATGTCAGGTATTGAGCGGTCATCCGAACAGAGTTCCGGGATTTTCTCCAGTCTGCGCCCGTAATCGTAGCTCAAATAACCGACCGCACCGCCTGTAAAGGGAATGACTGGGTGCGCAAGCGATGTGTGCTCGCACATCGCTCTCCTTAAATCGCCTAAATCACCACTTACTCTTTCATAGGGGTCGCTTCCAAAAAAGCTCCACTGCCCCAACCCATCGTTGGACTGAGCGCTATCTAAAATAAAGCATAAAGGTCGGCGCCCAAACCTTTCTATCAGCGCCTCTACAGGCGGAGGATTTTGTATCTCAACAATTTTCACTTTTTAATATCGGCTAAAGCGATGAAGCATCCAAAAGCCAGTGGCCTGAAAGATCAAGTTCGGCACCCAAATTAAAAGATCTGGCCGCAAGCCGGGACTACCCTCGAGCCAACTAAACATAATTGTAAGGAAGTAATAGCTAATTGCAATAATGAGGGCTATCCCAAGGTTCGCATAGGTCTCCTTGCGACCTGCCTGTATAGCAAGCGGTACTCCAAATACAGCCAAGGAGAAGACGGAAAAAGCTAGAGCGAAGTTCTTCTGTACGTGTACTTGTAGATCTAGTCGCTCTTTTGATATGGGCTCATTCTTACTTTTCTCTCTCGCTAACTCCTCCGAACGCCTGTCCATGAGTTGGGCAAAAGTCATCTCCTTTATGCGCGTGTTTTGCAGGCGTTCACCGCCAAAAAGCTGTTCAAGCTCAAGAGCGATAGGAAACTCACCAAAAAACAAGGAGTCAGATACATTATCGCTAAAAGACTCAGGATCCTTAGGATCGCGCTGCTCAGCGGTCCCGTCCTTGAGTGTGAGAATTAGCTCTTTATTACCCTCATTATAATTCATCTCACCTTCTTCAGCACGCAGGAACATTTTTACCCGCTTGCCCTCGTCTAGCTCCCAGATCCAGAAGTCTTTTAAAGTAGATCCATCACGCCCACCCATATATATAACATAACCTGGAAACTCATGGATAAAACGGCGTTCCTCGATAAATCCAATAGGGTTATCCGTAAGCGCTTCGGCTAAGAGCGCCTTTCGTTCCACGCGCGACTTTGGGGCATAATGTTGATTAACCAAGACGGCCGCTAGCATCCCAATAAAGGCGATCAAAAAGACAGGTGCTGCAATCTGGTATAGGCTCATTCCAGCTGACTTCATAGCAATTATTTCACGCTGAGAAGAAAGGCGGCCTAGTGCGACTAGCGTACCAGTAAGAATGCCTAAAGGCAGCGCAAAAGACGCGACATACGGAATCAAAAGACCTAGGACTTTTATAAATACCCAAAAATCTAACTTACCTGCAACTACGAGTTCCGCCACATCCTTCAACGCATTACCCACGAGTAGCACAAAGACGAAAAGACTCATTGCCAATGCCGTGGCTATGATGATCTCCTTGAAAATATGACGATGAAGCAAACTAAGCATAAATATAGTGACTAGCTTCCAGCTTCTTGGCGCAAGCACAATTCAAATTCAACAAGCTGGAAGCTTGTCTCTGGATCATTTCACAACAAGATAGAGATATGAGTTCAAAAAAAGACGAAGTTATTCAAATATTTAAAGACAGCGGCGCTCTGCTTGAGGGCCATTTTCTTCTACGCTCTGGGCTGCACAGCGCCCATTTTTTTCAGTGCGCTCAAGTCTGCCAATATATGGATAAAGTGACCCGCCTTGCCGAACTAATGATCCCAATGCTTAAGAATTACGGTGCTACAACTGTGGTCGGTCCGGCTATGGGAGGCTTAGTCATCGGCCAGGAAGTCGCCCGCCAACTCGGTCTGCGCTTCGTATTTTTAGAGAAAGTAAATGACAAGCTTTCACTACGCCGAAACTTTAAATTTTCACCAAACGAAAAAGTGCTCATCATCGAAGATGTAATAACCCGCGGGGGCCGTGTCATCGAAGCCTTAGAACAGTGTCGCTTTCATGGCGCACAGCCAGTTGCCGTCGGCGTGATTGTCGATCGAAGTCAAGGCAAGACCCGTTTCGATGTCCCTAGTCATAGCCTAGCTCAGCTAAGTTTTCCTACATACGAGGGCGACAAGCTACCTCCAGAATTGCAGAACAGCGAGGCAGTCAAACCAGGGAGTTAATGTAGAATGCCTCAGTTCGATAGCACAATTAATCGCCTGCGTACTATTGGTACATGGGAGGCAATATCCTCGATTGCGCTTTTTTTCCTAGCCATGCCACTCAAATATTTATGGGGAGAAGATTTTCTAATTCGACCAGTGGGGATGGCACACGGCATCCTATGGATGGCCTACATCGCGATGGCTTTAATTGGGCAGATAAAATATAGTTGGAGCTGGAAATTGAGTGCTTGGCTTCTAATAGCGAGTATTGTACCAGCAGGTCCTTTAGTGGCAGATGCGAAGTTACTGCGTAATTATAAGGAGAGCGTGTGAGGATTCAGATCTAGGCACATGACAACGGGAAATTTAACTGACGTTACTACTGCTCCTATATCCCCGATTACACCTTCTGTAATATAGTAAAAAAACCGACCATCCTTATGGATGGCCGGTTCAGTTTTAAATCTATATTCTTAAGCTAGGTTCTATAGGGCTTCTGCGCCAGTCTCGTCGGTACGAATACGAATCGCACTTTCAACTGGGAGAACAAAAACCTTACCATCACCAATTTTACCGGTTTTAGCAGATTTAACGATAGCTTCTATCGTTTTCTCTGCATCTGCATCGTCGACGACTATCTCTATCATTACTTTTGGTAGGAAATCGACGGTGTATTCACTTCCACGGTATATTTCAGTATGGCCTTTTTGCCTACCAAAACCCTTCACTTCTGTGACTGTCATACCTTCGATGCCTATGTCTGCGAGAGCCTCTTTAACCTCTTCGAGTTTAAATGGCTTAATGACTGATTTAACTAATTTCATATTTCTATTTTATATTTGAGTTAAGTGTTAGCAAGGCGAATCTTAGCGAG
>CAJWHF010000056.1 GCA_913041275.1 uncultured Opitutia bacterium | reverse complement strand
GCAGAGCTTATCAAAGGTAGATAAAAGCTAGCGACTAAGATAAGTAAGAGTTTCATGTGCCAAGTAATCTTCAGTAAATGTATTTCCTTACGCAATAAAGAAGCCCCTACACTTGTGCTGGATAAAAGCGTACGCTCATGCTATCTATTTTAATAATGTTCCTCAAAAATATACTGTTGTGTCTATTTCTCGCTCTTGACGCTGCCGTGGTCTGCCGCGCCGCGCCGCTTCAATCCGTACATACAACAATCGAGTTAATCTCGGAACAGGATGTAATTGTACCGGGGGAGAACTTCGATTTGGCGATACGTTTCGAATTAGAAGAGAACTGGCATATTTATTGGAAAAATCCTGGCGCAAGTGGTCTGGGTAGCGAGATTAACTGGACATTACCCGAAGGTATTGAAGCTTCGGAGATACAGTGGCCCACGCCGCATCGCATTGAAATGGGCGGGCTCATTAACTACGGGTATGAGGGTGAGGTAGTCTTAATTGTGCCCATGAAGGCTTCGAAGACACTGCAACCAGGGCACTCGATCCCTATACTCGCTGAAATTTCTTGGCTTATTTGTAAAGATGTCTGCTTGCCAGGCGATGCAAGCTTAGGGATTAGCCTCCGAGTCGAAGAAGTCCCTGCTCAGAGCAAAGAAGCGTCAGCTTTTGCTCGGGCGCGTTCGTTTCAGCCTGAACTGAGCTGCCCTTGGTCTCTCCAACTAGCATCTATTGACGATGCTATTATGAAGGTGAGGATTGTAGGCGAAGAGCTCCCGGACGAATTTTATTTTTATGCAGATGAGGTGGGGCTTTTAGATCCGAATGCAAGCCAAGCTCTCGAACGTACTGGGGCAAATTCAGCTCTACTAGGTTTAATGCTAGACTCTGAAAATCTTGAAATAAAAATGCCCTACATTACTGGCATTTTACAAACCAGTTCAGGTAGTTGGAGAGTGGCCATTCCAACGATAGTTCAGTTGCCATCAAAAATTCCCGATGTAAAGCCTCTTTCTAGGCCAGTTGGATTCGAGCAAAGGCTCCTTTCGTTGGGCTTGCCAGGATTTCTCGCCTTGTCCTTCCTGGGCGGGCTAATCCTAAATATCATGCCGTGCGTTCTTCCAGTGCTTTCGCTGAAAGTTTTTTCGCTTCTCAAGCATACTGGACAAACAAGAAGTGAGGCTTTGCGGCATGGAGTAGTTTATACCGCGGGCGTGGTTCTTAGTTTCTTGCTACTTGCTACTGCGCTCTTTTTGTTGCGCGCGATCGGCGAGCGAGTTGGTTGGGGTTTCCAGTTGCAAAGCCCGAGCTTTCTCGTGGTACTAGCTATTTTATTTTTCATTTTTGGACTTAACTTGCTTGGTGTTTTCGAACTGGGGGGTCGTTTGATTGGAGCGGATGCCTCTGTTGCAAAACGGCATGACCTCGCAGGTTCATTCGCTATGGGCGTGCTTGCTGCTGTGGTTGGAGCTCCTTGTATGGGTCCGCTCGTGGCTGGAGTGAGCGGAATTGCCGTACAGGCAAATCTTGGAATTGGGCTCTTAATTTTCGGAATGCTGGGCTTGGGTTTAGCTTCTCCCTTTTTATTGCTTTCCGCATTTCCTAGGCTAATCGGATTCTTGCCTAAGCCAGGCGCATGGATGGAATCATTTAAACAGGCTATGGGCTTTCTGCTTATGGCTGCGGTCGTTTTTTTAGTTTCCGTCGCAGGCCGTCAAGGTGGTGTCGATGCGATGTCCTCTTTGCTGTTGGCCCTTTTAGTATGCGCTATTGCAGCATGGGTCTACGGTTGTTGGGCCGCGCCTCTTCGCTCCTATCGTTCAAAGAGAATAGCCAAGCTGTTGAGTGCAGCATTAATACTTTGGGCACTAATCTTTGGTATTTTACAGGCTAAAGCAGCCTATCTCTATTATGACACAGTCTCTGAGTCGGAGGATTCGTCTAGCCAGTGGCAAGCTTGGTCCCACGGGCGTGTTGAGGCCGAGCTGGCCGCTGGGCGCGCAGTTTTTGTAGATTTTACCGCTAGCTGGTGCCTGATTTGTCAGGTTAATAAGAAAATAGCGCTGAGGACAGAGGCTACTAAGGCGCTTTTCGCCGACCGTGGTATCGTCGCTTTGGAGGCGGATTGGACGAGGCGCGACCCGAAGATAACGGATGCACTCGAAAGCTTTGGGCGATCAGGCGTCCCGCTTTATCTCTTTTACACTCCAGAGGGTGAGGTTTCTATTCTCCCACAGAATCTGACGCAGGGCCTTGTCCGTGATGTGGTCGTTGATGCGCTAAATTAGACTCACTCCCTTTTTGTGGCTTCGTTTAGCCCAAATATAAAATAGGAGTTCACAAAGCGATTTCTAAGAAAGGAGGATTAGATTTGCCTTACGCTGATACTGCGCTGAAAAGAGGGTATGTTTTACGATGAGGTTAAAGTCAGTTTTAAAGCGGGCAAAGGGGGCGACGGTTGTTTCAGCTTTAGACGAGCGAAGTATGAGCCCAAGGGCGGGCCCGATGGAGGAGATGGCGGCCGAGGAGGTAACGTCTATATTGTGGGCGACACTAATGTAGCGGATTTGACAGATTTTCATTTTAAGCCGGGCTGGAAAGCTAAGAATGGAGAGCCCGGTCGTGGCAGTGACCAACACGGAGCCAAGGGAAATTCGATCACACTACGCCTTCCTGTCGGCACCATTGTCGTAGACCGTGACTCGGGCGATCCTGTGGCAGAAGTGCTAGAGCATGGGGAGAGTGTAATGTTACTAAAGGGTGGCGTCGGAGGTAAAGGTAATGCGCAGTTTAAGTCCTCGACAAACCGAGCGCCCCGCGAATTCACGCTTGGTAAATCAGGCGAAGAAGGCGATTTCCGACTTATCATAAAAACGATTGCCGATGTCGGGCTGATCGGATTTCCCAACGCGGGCAAGTCCACTCTTCTGAACATGATGACCAATGCACACCCCAAGACCGGCGACTACCCTTTTACTACTATATTTCCTACCGTAGGTGTGCTGGAGTATCCTGAGCAGTACGAGCGTATCACCGTCGCGGATATTCCTGGGTTAATTGAAGGAGCAAGTGAAAACCGGGGACTTGGGCACCGCTTTCTGAAGCACGTTGAGCGCTGCAAGGTGCTACTCATCATGATAGATATGGAAGGTACTGATGGTCGTGATCCGCTCGCTGATTACCGAGTTCTTACCAATGAGCTGAAGCTATACATGCCTGGCTTAGCCAGAAAACCAGAGCTAGTATGCGCGAATAAAATGGACGAACCAGAGGCTCCAGAGAATCTCAAGATATTCAGAAATAAGGTTAAAAAAAAGATATTTGCGGTATCTTGCGTTTCAGAAGAGGGCTTTGAGGAGCTTAAGGCTATTATGCTTAAAGAAGTACTCGCAATACGTTCTGCGAAGTCAGAATCCGACCAATAAGAGTCTATAATTAAAAAGGGTAATACCCAAGTCGATCGAAGCTCCTCTTAGCATAGCGGTGGGTTCAATTGCTCGGTAATCAATTAGTCGATGTACCATTTGCGTGTGGATGACTTACCATTGCCTTTCGTAATCTAGCTTGTAAGTGTGTGCGGCGTACTTGTTGTTCGTTGTTTTTGACCGCCATAGCGTACGCATCGAGCGAACCGACAATGTACACTTTGCTCCTGGCGCGGGTGATTCCTGTATAAATTAGGTTACGCTGAAGCAGTAGAAAGTGTTGCTTAAGTAGAGGTATGATTACGACAGGATATTCGCTGCCTTGGCTCTTATGAATTGAAATGGCGAAGGCATGTTGAATCTCAGAGAGTTCGCTTTTGCTGTATTCAACTCGCTCGTCAAACTCAATTGTGATAGTGCTTTGGTCAGCGGCGATGGATTTTATGATTCCAGTATCGCCGTTGAAAATATTTTTATCGTAGTTGTTACGCGTTTGTATGACCTTATCGCCAATACGGTACGTGGCGCTCCCATATTCGATTTCGACTGGCAAGGGCTTGCGTGTCTTTTCTCGAAAATATGTCTGAGCAGAAGGTGCGTAGTCTGGATCTGATAGGAGGCGCGATTCCGCTCTTTTCTTCGAGTTCAGTGCTTCTTGTAGTTCGCTATTTAAGATGGTGATCCCCCCGCTGCCTCTGTGCATAGGCGACATAACCTGAAGGCTTTTAATCGGGTCTATCCCATGAGTCTTAGGAATGTATTCTTTAACTAGATATTTAATTGCCTGCACACATTGTTCTGGTTCCTCCGCTTCAATGAAAGTGAAGTCTTTATTTGCATCGAGTTCGCGCAGGCTACGAAAACTCATGCCTGGGTGAGTTTCGCCATGCAGTATAGCGTGGGCCGCGGTCACGACGCCGCTTTCTTTTCCTTGACGATAGATGGTATCTAAGCGGGTGACTTTAGCAGGTGGTGCGACCATGAGGTCTCCAAGGAGGTTACCTGCGCCTACGCTTGGAAGTTGGTCGGCATCACCCACTAGGAGTAAATGTGCGGCACTAGGAACAGCTTGAAAAAGCTGCGCTGCTAGTCTCGTGTCGAGCATGCTTGTCTCATCTAAGACTAGGAAGTCGCAGGGCAAAGGGTTCTCTTCGTTATAAGTAAAGGTACGCGTGGGTGCATCGTACTTAAGAAGGCGGTGTATAGTGCTCGCTGGAGCCTGCGCAGCCTCGGCGAGCCTTTGAGCAGCACGACCAGTAGG
>CAJWHF010000055.1 GCA_913041275.1 uncultured Opitutia bacterium | reverse complement strand
CGCTAGTGAGGACGCAAAGTACGCTCGTGGATTACTAGAAAGCAAAAAAGATTTGCATGAACATGTCTGCGTGCGCGAATCGATCCTACGCCGCCTGAGGTATGTAGGGGTTGATGGTCGAGCGCAGCGAGAACCCAGACTTCTGCCGCTAGCGAATGTCCAACATCTGAGCACTCGAATCGAGGCTAGGCTGAATGATTCGGTTCACCTACTCGATGTACTTGCCGAAATGCACCCGACTCCAGCAGTTGGCGGTTCCCCGCGGGAGGCGACATTACCTCAGATTAGTGAGTTAGAGCAGATCGAACGAGGTCTATATGCAGGAGTTATAGGCTGGTTTAATCATCTCAATGAAGGAGAAATGATCGTAGGGATACGTTCAGCCCTGATTCAGGGCGAGCTTGCGCGCCTATACGCAGGAGCTGGCATAGTAGCTGGCTCAGACTCGAACAGAGAAATGCGTGAGACGGATCTAAAGCTGCGAGCGTTGCTAGATGCATTGACCCAGCCTTAGATTTAATTCCCTCCATTGTAATTTACCGAAAGATAAATGAATTTCATATGTTTGCAGGTTATAAAAAGTACACATTCGCTCTTGCGGGAGAGCTATTATAAGGTTCTTTCTAAATACAATTTTTAAGATTATGGCTTTAGACTGGCTCAAAGGTATTGAAGATGAATATGACGTGGTAGTTGTAGGTTCTGGTTTGGGAGGACTGACCGGTGCAAACTACCTCGCTAAAAACGGGCATAAAGTATTGCTCCTAGAACATCACTACCAATTCGGTGGGCTTGCCACTTGGTTTAAGCGCAGGGGTGGTCATATCTTCGATATTTCTCTACATGGATTCCCTTTCGGAATGATCAAGAGCTGCCGTAAATACTGGACTAAGGAGATTGCCGACTCCATTCACCAGCTTAAGGACGTGCGTTTCATCAACCCGCAAATGAATGTATGGACAACGTTTGAGCGGGAGAACTTTACTAATATTTTGGTAGACGATTTTGGAGTAGATCGAGAAAAAGTCGAAGGCTTCTACGACCACCTGCGACAAATGAATTTTTACGATGATAACACTCAAACTACGGGTGAGATGTTTGAGGAATTCTTCCCGGGTCGCAGCGATGTGCACCGTCTGCTCATGGAGCCGATCTCCTATGCGAATGGATCGCATGTAGATGATCCTGCTATCACATACGGTATCGTATTTTCTAACTTTATGAGTAAGGGCGTATTCACTTTTCAAGGTGGTACTGACACTTTAATCAAGAAAATGATAAATGAGCTTAAGAACAACGGCTGTGAAGTCCGAAAAAATGTTCTTGTCGAAGGGATTGACGTACAAGATGGGAAGGTTGTCGGCGTGAGAGCCCGCAGTAAGAGTAGCGGTAATGAAGCGCACCCTATCCGGAATATTAGCTGTAAAGCTGTACTCTCTAACGCCAATGTTCGTAATACTATAGAGTGGCTTGTAGGGGAGGAAAAATTCACGGAAGACTTCGTAAAGGAGGTCAAGTCCGTACGTAATAACACCAGTTCTTGCCAGGTATATATGGGTATTAAAAAGGGAGAAACTATACCAAATATAGGAGATCTCGTCTTTACCTCTAGGGCACCAGAATATACCATCGAAGAATTGACCTCGATCAAAACTAGCAGCCACACTTTTTCAGTTTACTATCCTGAGACACGCCCGCACCTCGATCAAGATCGCTACACGGTGGTCGCCTCGCTGAACGCACAATGGAGTGACTGGGACGAGTTGAGTGAAGAGGAATATCAATTAGAAAAAGCCCGTATATGTGAGGAATGCATTAACAGTCTGGAAACTTTCATCCCAGGGGTTCGGGATAAGATTGATCACATAGAAGCCGCCACTCCCCGGACTGTTAATCACTATATTAAGTCGATGCAGGGCACGTCTTTCGGTACTAAGTTCGAGGGCCTGAAAGTCTCGATGGAGCTTCCTAGCCATATTGAAGGCCTCTACCATGCTGGCTCAGTCGGAATCATAATGTCAGGTTGGCTTGGTAGCATGAACTACGGCGTCATAACCGCCAACAAAATGGATAAATGGCTATTCGAAAAGAAGAAGTTAGTATCCCAAAAAAGGGCTTAATATTAGTCTATTCGATCGCCTAATTGGTGCTTGGTTTTTTTAAAATTAGTAAGAGATAACTTTTTTCTAAGAAGCATTACTTGGCGGATCTGAATAAGCTAAACAGATTTAAATTCTATCAAGATTTTAAATCATCCAGTAATGCTACCCATTCACTCTCTTTAAAGCCAACCACTGCGGTATTCTCTCCTATTAAAAAGGGGCGTTTGACCAAATTACCGTTTCTTTGTAAGTGATCGAAAGCCTCTTCTTCGCTTAGCACGGCAAGTGTATGCTTAAGCCCAGCATCACGATAGTCTTGGCTAGATGAGTTAAAAAGGCGCTTCATTTGGCCGTCATAAGTTTCTAGCATACGAGCTAGTTGATCTAATGTGGGTGGATCTTCGCGAATAGGCTTCTCTTCATACGTAATGCCGCGCGATTGGAGAAACTTCGTCGCTTTGCGGCAAGTACTGCAATTTTTGTAGGTGTAGATGGTAAGCATAGGTGTTTTCTACAATATGTGGGTCCTGTTTCAAGTTAGGATTTAAGCTAGTATTACTTTCGGACTTGTCCGAGTGATGTGGGTCCTGCATTTTTTTTAGATGCTAATTGCACTACTTTTGATTTCGGCAACGCTACTGATTGTATCCTATGTTTGGTACGGTCACTTTCTAGAGCATCGCTGTCGTATTGATCCAGAGTGTGAAACTCCCGCGTGTGAAATTGACGATGGAGTGGACTACGTACCGACGCGGGCTTCGGTACTCTTCGGACATCATTTTTCCTCAATCGCAGGGGCGGGACCGATCGTCGGTCCGATCATTGCGGCTTCTATGTTTGGCTGGTTGCCAACTTGGATCTGGATCATCGTGGGCTCGATTTTTGTGGGAGGCGTACATGACTTTGGCAGCACCTTAATGTCGATCCGCAGTCGGGGACGTTCAATTACCGCGACTTGCCGTGACTTGATAGGTGAGAGAACGGGTAAGATTTTCCTTCTTTTTGTTATTATAGCGCTTGTCTATGTGATCATTGTCTTCCTCGACTTGACCGTTTCTGGATTTGTTAGTGAACCAGCAGTAGCAACTTCATCAATCTGGTTTATTGCAGTCGCTCTACTCTTTGGAGTTAGCATTAGGCACTTACGTGTCTCTTATAAAATCATAGTTCCTATTTTTGTCGTTCTGACTTATTTTGGGCTTTGGGTTGGCATACAGTTTCCTGTTCCTGCTTTTGATAAAAGGGTCTGGTTAACGCTGGTTCTTGCTTATTGTTATTGTGCTGCGATCTTGCCTGTGGGTGTGCTGATGCAACCTCGCGATTTCCTTAGTGCCACTTTTCTCTACGCTATTATGGGACTTGGAATTGTAGGAGTTATTGCCTTCGATGGCGATTTTCATCTTCCCGCATACACGAGCTTTGCCCCAGCTCAATGGAGCTATATGGTGCCTTTTCTTTTTATTACAGTGGCATGTGGTGCATGTAGTGGCTTTCACAGTATTGTCAGTAGTGGAACCACATCTAAGCAGATACGCACGCAGCGAGATGTTAGAAAAGTTGCTTATGGTGCGATGCTATTCGAGGGACTTCTAGCGGTCTTCGCACTGGCTTGTGTTGGCGTCTCTGGAGGTATAGGAACGGGCGGTCCAGTTGCTGCTTTCGCACAAGGATCTGCACTTTTCTTTGGAGCTTTGGGCCTGCCAGAAGAGATCGGTATGACCTTCTCAACTATGGCCGTAAGCACATTTCTATTAACGACGCTCGACACGTGCACTCGGCTAATTCGTTTCTTACTACAAGAGCTTTTAGACTGGCGTGGCGATAGAAGTCGTTATATAGGGACGATGTTGGTGCTCTTTGTACCCGCCATTGCAGCATTCGAAACTTTTACTACTGCTGATGGGAGTGAACTGCCAGTTTGGAAGGCAATTTGGCCACTTTTTGGATCTACTAATCAACTCTTAGCAGCGCTCGCATTGATAACTTTTGTAGCCTTCCTAAAGCACCATCGAATCGCGTACGGATTTGCTATCATCCCGGCGGCGGTTATGGTTTTTATGCCTCTTTTTGCGCTAATCATTATGATTTTTCAACATGGCCCGTTGAGTATTCTAGGCGGTATTTCACTTGCTATGATGTTATTGGGAATGTACGTGATTTTCATGTCGTTTAGGTTCTTAATAGCGACACCTAGTTCTGTAAGCGCCCAAAATGAGTGCGGAAATTAGGCTTCCTTGACGAGTTGTGTGAACTCGTGAAACTTTGAATGTTCGGCGTTGCCGAGGAGGCTATAAAAAATGGTCTCACTCGGGAGAACATGGGCCTGCATAGTAAGTAGTTGCTCGAGCACAGATGAACGGTCTTCAATTCGGCGCTCGCTGATACAATCGGATAAAATGGTTACACCTAGATCTAAGCTAAGTGCATGAACAGCAGTCTGATAAATGCAAATAGAACTCTCAATACCAGCGATCAAAAGATGATCTATTTGCTCACTTTCTATCCAACGGGAAATACCTTCAGCCTCCAGAGCGGAGAAAGTACTCTTATTAAAGATTGGGGTTTTACTATTCCACAATTTACTTAAATCGGTGGTAGTAACCCCTAATTTTTCTGGAAGCTGTTCGGTCACGCCTATAGATAAGCCCAGAAGTTCGGCAGCTTTGAGCGCAAATTGAGTGCGTTTAAGAAGAATTTTATGGTCGGGAATAGCTTGCAAGAATATATCCTGGAAGTCGATTAGAAGGAGACCGAGGTGGTTTACTGGGTTAGGCATAACTTTGGTACTACCATATCTCTTTATTATGTTTTATTTGCAAGATGGAACTGGATTAACCCCTTAACTATGCTTTACTTTTTTTACATATGGAATGGCAGATCAAAACAATCGCTCAAAAATCTACACTAAGTGGAGAATGCTTCATTCCTGGCGATCGCATAGTTTGTTTGATTTACAAAGATGAACACGATGGAGAACTCGCTCGAGTAGATCTGCGCCCAGAAGAAATTGAGAAATTTAACATTCCTGGTGAAGTTCTTGGTCGTTGGGCGCGTGTTGTTCCCGATCCGGAGGACGAGGCTGCCCATGAGCGTGAGGCAATATCCTCGGCAGAGGACCTTTTCTTTTCTCTCTTCGAGGGCGAAATAGAGGAAGCACGTGAAGAATCTGATAT
>CAJWHF010000054.1 GCA_913041275.1 uncultured Opitutia bacterium | reverse complement strand
GTTTCATGCTACGACAAGATTCAAAATCGTCTGAATAGTCATGCCCCATTCCCGACCTGAATTTAGATATTTGTTTGATTTTACCTAAATCTAAGTAGTTCTTATCAACAAATTCCGGAATAGTATCTTCGTAATCGACGAAATCATGCATCGGTAAATCAGATACTCTAAGCCTGAAAAACATTTTTGGAAATGTTTCAAAAATGTTGATAGGTAGGGTAAAATTTCCCGAGTAAGATGTGTTATACTGCAAATAACCTGTGCTTTCAGCGCTTACCCAATCTGAGTCCTTAAGTGATAATTTGTAATCTAAGCCTACATACAAATTACCAATCGAATTTGTATAGCTTATTTCTGTGCTTCTAAGCTCAGTAATTTCAGAGGTAAAAGAAGAACCAAATACTGTAAGACATAATGCACTGTTAAGTAAAAATAGTCCCAAATTTTTGGCAAATTTATGGCCTTTCACCATAAATAAGAGGAAGACAGTATTTATGTATATCATACTTAAAAGAATATGAATTATGCACAAAATATAACTGTAAGCTAGTGATTTCTTAAAACTTAGATAGTGAATCCATATAACTAAAATCCTAAAAGTAATCTTATAAAAAGCTTATTGATTTATCTAAAAATAGATAGAGCCGAAGGTCGGAGTCGAACTGACGACCTATTCACTACCAATAAATTACTTTACCATCTGTGCTACTTCGGCGTTTCTTATCTTTATATACCTAGATATTTACTAGTTAATTTAAAGTATTTGATTAGTTTTCTCTTAAATAAATACTTAATAAGTTCTTTTAAGAGCTTGCTTGAAAGGTAGAGAACCTACTTAAAACGCGGCTGCAATTACTTCCTATGCCAATATTTGAGTGTTAGCTTCGTTTTTCTATCTCTATGACCCAAACTAAGTATTTTCAAGAGTGGTTCTCTAACCCGCGAAGAGACGTCATCGCAGGTACCGTCGTTGCACTAGCACTTATTCCTGAAGCGATTGCTTTCTCGATTATCGCAGGAGTAGACCCGAAAGTTGGACTCTACGCCTCGTTTTGTATCGCAGTAGTCATAGCCTTCATTGGAGGGCGTTCGGGAATGATCTCCGCCGCTACTGGAGCTATGGCTGTTCTATTGGTGACTCTGGTGCGTGAGCACGGACTTGAATACCTATTGCCCGTCACTATCCTAACGGGCATTTTGCAAATTATTGCGGGATCATTTAAGCTTGGAAATTTAATGCGCTTTATCTCACGATCGGTAGTCACTGGATTTGTGAACGCTTTGGCTATTATCATCTTTATGGCACAAATTCCGCAATTTCACGAGCAAGGCTTACTAATGTATACGATGGTAGCCGCGGGGTTAGCTATTATCTACGGCCTGCCAAAAATCACCACAACTGTACCCTCCCCGCTTGTTTGCATCATAGTACTGACAGCTGTATCCATCACGATGGGATGGGAAAGTACCCTTAGTACTGTAGGTGATATGGGCGACTTACCATCAACTCTTCCAATCTTTCTTTTGCCAGATATTCCACTTAATTTCCATACATTAGGAATCATTTTACCCTATGCTATTTCGCTGGCTATAGTTGGCTTACTTGAATCCTTAATGACGGCGACCATAGTTGACGATTTTACAGACACAAGCAGTGACAAAAATCGCGAATGTGCAGGTCAAGGTGTTGCTAATATTGTTTCCGGTTTTTTTGGTGGTATGCCAGGCTGCGCTATGATTGGGCAATCTGTAATTAACGTGCAATCGGGAGGCCGAGGACGCCTCTCTACTTTTTCGGCTGGCATAATACTGCTAATATTAATCGTGGCCATGGGCGATCTTGTCAGCCAAATCCCAATGGCCGCACTTGTGGCTGTAATGATAATGGTATCGATCGGCACCTTTAGTTGGTCCTCGATTAAAAATCTTCGTATTCACCGCAGAACATCTAGCATAGTCATGCTCGCTACCGTACTTACTACCGTAATTAGCCATAACCTAGCTTATGGTGTGGGTGCTGGCGTCTTACTTAGTGCTTTATTCTTTGCATACAAGGTATCTGGACAACTCGATATACGTTCTAGTTATGAAGTTGGCAAAAAAGAACGCACCTACCTAGTAGTTGGACAACTATTTTTCGTCTCTGCTAGCCGATTTGCTGAGGCCTTTAATTTTAGGGAAGTTTTAGAAAAGGTAACAATCGATGTCTCACAAGCCCACTTTTGGGATTTATCATCCATCCATGCGCTCGATCGTGTAGTATTAAAGTTTCGCCGCGAAGGAACAGAGGTAGAATTATACGGCATGAATGAAGCCAGTAAAACACTCGTTCTAGAAGTCGCTAAATTCGACAAGCCTAGCGCCGAAGCTAGTAGCCATTAATACATTACCCTGATACAAAACTAAGATATGAATATTCTAGCTTGCACCGATGGTTCTCCCTATTCTGAGAGCGTCTATGATCACGCTTCATGGGCATCAAACCGACTAGGGGATGCTTCCGTACACCTACTGCATATGCTTAACCCTCACCACGAGGACCCTGTAAAAACTAACTACAGCGGGAGCATGGGTGTTGGCGCTCGCACCACTCTTTTAAACGAACTAGTAGATTTAGAAGCAGCTAGGGCTA
This sequence comes from uncultured Opitutia bacterium, assembly GCA_913041275.1. Taxonomy (GTDB): domain Bacteria; phylum Verrucomicrobiota; class Verrucomicrobiia; order Opitutales; family Coraliomargaritaceae; genus Thalassobacterium. Next base: position 2,721 of record CAJWHF010000054.1, on the reverse strand, counting down.
AAGTTGCATTAAAGCGCGGCCAGGCTATACTCGAAGATGCTAAGTTAAGACTAGAAGGTGCAGGGGTAACTAAGGTTGTCGCTGACCAGTGGCATGGTAAGCTAAGTGAGGAAATTACTAAATATGAGCGCGATGCCGACTTAGTAGTGATTGGCAAGCGTGGCAATAACGCTGACTATGAAAAAGGACATCTCGGCAGCAATCTAGAACGTGTTGTGCGCAGTTGCCTACATCCAGTACTGGTAGCGTCACGTAGATTCGGAAAAATGGAAAGTTTCGCACTTGCTTTTGATGGAGGAATAAGCGCTAAAAAAGCTATAAAATATGCCTCACAAAATCCACTTTTGAGTGGCATGAAATGTTACTTGCTACATGTGGGTACTAGTAATGCCAAGACAGATACAGCACTAAGTGATGCTGAGGATACACTTAGAAAGGCTGGATATACGGTCATTATAGATCAAAGAGATGGAGAACCTGAAGCGGTAATTGGTGACGTCGTAGCACAAGATCATATCGATCTGCTCGTGATGGGCGCTTACGGGCATTCCAGCATTCGGCAGCTAATTGTAGGGAGTACTACAAGTGCTATGATTCGCACAGTTAAAATCCCAGTGTTACTGTTTCGTTAGATCAAATTTTATATTTATTATGACTATTAGCTCTCAGCCCTATGGTACACTTCCTGACGAACGTGAAGTGCGACTGTACACTCTTACCAACAATAACGGTTTAAGCGCAGAAGTAACTAACTACGGAGCTATCCTTGTCTCCCTCTCTACGCCTGATAATGAGGGCAAAATGGATGATATCGTGCTGGGTAAAGATTCGCTAGAGGATTACCTAGCAGGACATCCCTATTTCGGATCTACATGCGGACGTGTTGCCGGTAGAATCGGTGGCGCTCGCTTTGAGATAGAAGGGAAAACTTACCAATTAGAACCGACCGAAGGTCAGCACGGTAACAGCCTACACGGCGGCTCCGAAGGATTCAATAGCCAGCTTTGGAATGCAGAGGTCATCACTGAAGACGAAGTAGAAAAACTCAGGCTAAGAATAACCGATCCTGATGGCCATAATGGCTACCCAGGGACATTAAACTGTAGCGTAACATACTCTATGCTCGAAGATAATAGCCTCCAGATTGAGTACCAAGCCACCTGCGATCAGATTTCCCCATTTAATCCAACAAATCATAGCTATTTTAACCTCCGAGCAAACGGCGACATCCTAGGACATAGTATACAGATTTTTGCAGATAGCGTGGCAACTGTAGACGAGAATTCTACGCTCATTGGAAGAAGGGATCCAGTTGAGGCCAAATATAATGACTACCGCAAGCCCGTCTGTCTAGGAGACCTTGATAAAATAGAGGTCGGCAATGGCGATATCCACTTCTTTCTCAATCAGGGTCGAACAGCTCTTCCTAAGACTGCAGCGATCGTAAAGGAACCAACAACTGGTCGCGTAATGGAAGTACTGACCACCGAGCCAGGAGTACAATTCTATGCGGGTCTATTTCTTTCCGCCGATGGATCAGAGATTGGAAAAGCAGGCGTGCAGCACGACACAAAACACGCCTTTTGCTTAGAGACCCAAGACTACGCTGATTCGATCAACTTCCCAGAAATGGGTAATGCCATCATACGCCCCGGGGAAACTTACAATTCCACCACAATTTTTCGTTTTAGTACCGAACCTACTGTTACATAAACAAAGCGTAATAACTACATTTCGAGAAATCTCGGATATGTTCTCGGCGTGATCCTTTAGTAAGTTTACCAATTATCAGTCCTAAAGGGCGTCACTGGTAAGCCATTACGATCCTCTAGGTTGGCGACTGGGTTATCAGCCCAAGCATACCGTACAGCTACAGGGTTAATTACAGAATCGCTGAATACTTTTATTCTATTTTTACCAACTACCAAATATCATCATGAGTATAACAAACATAAAGCCAAAGAAAGCTATTGGAAGTCCATATAAAAGTCCAATCGCTCTAGTGTGTTTACCATTAGCATGACTATGTATTATCATTCCTAAAAATACGCCTGCAGCAATAAATATGAACACAATACTTATCTCATCAAATCCTGATAATAACATTAGAAGGAATAAGGCAAAACACAAAGTGAGAACGCGACCGAATCCCTTCCAAAATTCGCCCTTGTAGACGAATCCATACATAATCGTCAAAGCGATATGAATAAACATTGATAATATGAATAGATATTCTCCTCCGTCAATTGACCCAAAGAAGATTGTCATATTCACAAAGAACAGCCCATATGCAATCCCGAAGTGCTTCCAACCATCATATGTAGGTTGAGATATGTTGAGGTTGGTTGCGGCAATTTTCATTTCTCCAGAGCTGGTAAAAAAATATGATTTTGTTAGACCTATATTTCCAATGGGATGATTTAACCTCCTATCTTTGTCAAAACTAATTTTCGCTAAAGTTCCAGCTACCAATACTCCCCCAATAAGATGATACTTCTGCTGCTGTAACTTGTGGCAACCTCCTCCAGAATCTCCCCAACAATATTCAAAAATATCGGTTAGGATGTAGTAATAATATATCTCAAAAAACAATCCTATTGCATAGAAAGCTGCCGCTGCTGAAAAAAGAAAGCCTGCTTTCTTCCAGCCTTGCTGCATAGATTTCGGTTAATTTCCACTCTTATAATATCGAACCCGGAACTTTTGAAGTTTGCAATAAAC
>CAJWHF010000053.1 GCA_913041275.1 uncultured Opitutia bacterium | reverse complement strand
GCAAGAGATAGATTTGGGATGCAACTGGCAATCGGTGTCAGTATTTTATTCCTAGTCCACTTCTTCATAAATATTGGCATGACTATTGGCATTACCCCGATTACTGGACTACCGCTTCCGTTTTTAAGTTACGGAGGCTCCTTTGTTTTGAGCTGTTTTATTCTACAAGGTCTTGTGCAAAGTGTATATCGGCATCGAAAGGATTTCTCATGATAGCACTATTAACGCACAGATATAACGATCTAAACAGTCAGAACTTGGGATCCCCACCTCACCCACGGGAAACCAAGACTAATGAATAACAAATTAACTAACGACACTTCCAGCAACGAAGAACAGTACACCGAAGAATTGATAGCACCACCTATAGAAAAAAAAGGGGAGCATATAAATACTGAGGACCTAAAAGATGACGCAGCTAAGCGTGAAAAAAAACAGCCTCTAGTTACAAGGTTAATCAAAGCAATAAAGGCCGAGAAGAAGTCCTACACAGAGCTCATTATTAACTCAGAACCTCTTGAAAAAAGAGTAGCACTTTTACAAAATGGAGTACTAGAAAAGTTCGAAGTCGAACGAACAGGTGAAGCCAGAGAGGTCGGCGCCATCTTTAAGGGTCGAATACAAAACCTAGAGCCTGGACTTAAGGCTGCCTTTGTAGATATTGGGGAAGATAAAAATGCGTTCTTGCACTATTGGGATATTATACCTGCTGCTAAAGACAATAGCATTGAGATTGTTCGCGATAATAAGTCTGAAAAACAAAGAAAGCGAGAAGCTCAGAAAATTACACTTAAGGACATCCCTAAGCTTTACCCCATAGGCAGTGAGATTATTATCCAAATTACTAAGGGGCAGATTGGCACAAAAGGTCCACGTACTACGACTAATATCGCCCTTCCTGGTCGCTATCTCGTACTCATGCCTTACTCTGGAACACTTGGGATCTCTCGCAAAATTGAAGACAAAAAAGAACGTTCACGCCTAAAAGGTATTCTTCGTGGATTCACCCTCCCCGAAGGTATGGGTATCATCGTTCGTACTGCTGGCGAAGGGAAAAAGGCACGCTACTTCGTCCGTGATCTACATATTCTACTTAAACGCTGGGAAAGCATTAATCAGCGCATGAACTCGACAAAGAAACCTGCCTGCCTCTACTTAGAGCCTGATATAGTAGGGCGGACTGTACGTGACTTCCTTACCGAGGAGATAGATCGTGTGATGGTCGACAAGCAGGAAGACTACGATGTTGTTGTTGAAGAAGTTACAAATATTTCCCCCCGTTCAAATTCGAAAATTCAACTCTTCAAGGACAACATCCCTGTTTTTGAACGTTTTAATATAGAACGACAAATAGAACAGACCTACATGCGCTGTGTTCCCTTGCCTGGTGGTGGTGAAATCGTGATCGAAGAAACAGAAGCTTTAATCTCCATCGACGTCAATACAGGCTCACACAAAAATAAGAACAAAGACGGCAAGGACTTCATCGTTCAGGTTAATCTCGAGGCTGCTAGTGAGATCTGCAGGCAAGTGCGCCTCCGTAATATTGGTGGACTGATAATCCTAGATTTTATTGATATGAAGGCGAAGAAAGATCGCAACGCAGTCTTTGATCGCATGCGCCGCGAAATGTCTAGTGATAAGGCAAAAAATCATATTCTTCCCATCTCTACGCTTGGCATTATGCAAATGACGAGGCAGCGCAACTCAGAGAGCCATTCTAGTGGCATTTACACAGACTGCCCATACTGTCACGGTCGTGGCTCAGTCAAAAGCTCACGCACTATGAGTGTGGAAGTGCAGCGCCGCTTGATTAGTGTGATCCGTCGGATTCGTGCGAACGATGGCAGTGAAAAAAAGATCCACCTTCGTATTCTTCTTCATCCGACAAACCTAGAGCGCCTACGCCAGGAGGACGAAGACTTACTTTTGGAAATCGAGAGCACCTACAGCGCTAGCCTTTCATTCCGTGCGGATCCAATTTACCATGTTGAGAATTTCAAAATTATCGATATTGGTACCGGACTAGAACAGCGATAACTAGTAGCTCAGTTAGCATAGGTCTTTCTCTAGGTTTTCTATTCAAAGTTAGACTCTTAGTGACTATGGGCATGATGATTAAAAAGTTTAATTTTTTTCTATTATCTCTAGTTCTATTTGCTGAGTTATCACACGCAGCTACTATATATCTTGGAGTAGATGTTCTCGAGCAAAGTGGCTTTAGAGTAATCTCGGGTAAACGAGTAGGCCTACTCACTCACCCAGCAGGACTGAATCGACAGGGCATAAGTACCATCGATGTGCTCCGCCGTGCTAGTAATATTCAACTCGTCGCACTTTTTGGTCCCGAGCACGGAATTTACGGTGACGAAAAAGCTAATGTTCCTGTCGATGATAAAATCGACTCGCGCACTGGCTTACCCGTTTATTCCCTTTACGGGAAGTATCGAAAGCCAACGCCAAAAATGCTACTAGGTTTGGATGCACTTATTATTGACCTACAGGACGTTGGCGTGCGCTCTTACACATTCGTCAGTTGCATGCGCTACGCTATGGAGGCTTGCTTTGAAAATGGAGTTGAGGTAGTCATTTTAGATCGACCCAATCCGCTTGGAGGCCTGAAAGTTGATGGCCCCCCTCTGGATAAAGAGTGGCGAAGCTACGTCGGCGCGTTTCATGTACCCTATGTCCATGGGCTAACCATCGCTGAGCTGGCTAGACTTGCTAAAGCAACACAAGGATGGATGGATGTGCCTGATGCGGTTCGTAAGAAAGGAAAGCTTACTGTTGTCCCTATGCGGGGTTGGAGTAGGAGCATGCTCTGGACTAAAACGGGCCTTCGGTGGATTCCTACATCGCCCTACATTCCCGACCTCTCTGCTGTGCTAGGATATGCTATGACTGGCTTAGGCGCTCAAGAGGGCGAATTCTCCCATGGGATAGGCACTCCTTACCCATTTCGCTTACTAAGATACAAAGGTAAATCTCCCCCTGAGGTAAAGGCAGCACTTAAATCCAAGCAAATACCTGGCCTGCGCTATCACATCATAGACACGCACACAAATTCGGGAGTTAAGATTAGTGGAGTTTATGTCAGCGTATCCAACTGGACTAAGGTCCGACCAACCGAGCTCAGTTTTCACATGATGCAGATAGCTGCCGAATGGTCATCTAATAATCCTTTCATTAAATCCAAAAATTCAAACCTATTTAACAAGCATGTGGGTAGTACTAATTGGTGGAATGAGATAAGTCTTCGTGGCGCTAAAGCCCGCGTCAATTTCTTCGTCGATCGATGGTCTAAAGAAGCGTTAGACTTCCAGAACCAATCTAAGCGCTTCTGGATTTACCGCTGAAACAAGTGAAAGCCTGCCGCAGGGTTAGTTGGGATTGTCCTGAAAATGCAAAATGTCAGCTTGTGCGCGAACAAATAGGCTGCACCACGGCTGTACCGCCTGAATAGTATTTGGCACAGCATCTATTTGTGTATTAAGCACTCCAATAACTGCCAAGCCCTCTTTGCGATTAAACATACGTAAGCGCAAACCTAATTCATCAAGCATAGGCTTTAGCTCTGTTACATCGACCCCTTCAGATAGCAGAATAGATATCTGATCAGCCGCCATATATCTAAATTCGCCACTCAATATGTTTTCCACCGCACGGACATAGGGATAGCTTTTGTCAAATTGAAGTAACCATACCCGTTCTAATGGCTCATCCCCTCGAGGTAAGTAACCAAAATCTATAATATTCCCCTTCTGGATCGAAGCAGGCATTTCTAAAGGTAGAGGCTCGGCACCACCTTCTATAGCTCTTTCATTGTGTACTAACCAAGGGTCAGTAAATTCCTCTTCCTTCATAGTACGTCGCGACAAAATAGCGGAGACCAACAGAGTCCCCAGAGTGAACCCAATTAAATAAACGAAGACACGTTGTGAGTTTTTCATTGGCGGATTACATTTAGTACTAAACCTGGCGCTTTAGGTATTCCTTACGCGCACGTATCACGCAAAGTACAATAGAAAGTCCACCAGACCAAACGCCCCCGTAACGGATCCCATTCGAAAATCCAAATCGACTCAAATACCAGTAGTCTGGATCCTCCATGAAACAAAAACCGAAAAATAAATGTGAGAGTGTTCCGAAAAGAGCACCTACTAGGCAAATAATGAATACGAAATAGAGCCAAATGAGTAACCACCGGATTGATTGGCCCAGAATTAGTAACATAGGAGAAACATTTAAGAAATCAGAAAAGGAAGCAAATTATATGAGCAAATTCATAAAGGAATACCAACAAAAAGCCCGCTCCTAATGAAGCGGGCTTTTGGGCGAATCTAATATACAATTAGCATTAACTAACTTGCTCGTCCGGCGTCTCAGTAGTTTCCGTTCCAGCTTCGACAGCATCAGCCTCGGGCACAGGGCTTTCTCCTGGCGCACTACTAATCTCTGTAGCTGGCAATGCAACACCTTCAATACGTTCTGACGCCTCTTGCGGACTAAGTTGCTCCATTTCGGCACCAAGTGTGTCTATGCGCAAGTTGCGATACGCAGGCAGACCGGTTCCCGCAGGAATGAGGTGGCCCATAATGACATTTTCCTTAAAGCCCTTCAACATGTCTACCTTGCCAAGAGTCGAGGCATCAGTAAGTACTCGTGTAGTCTCCTGGAAAGAAGCAGCAGAAATAAAGGATTCGGTCTCTAGCGACGCTTTTGTAATACCTAGAAGGACAGGTTCACCTTCCGCAGGCATACCACCCGATTCTTCGATGTGGTCATTAGCAGACATGAACTCAAAGCGATCCACTTGCTCACCCCAGAAAAATTCAGAGTCACCAGGATCAGTAATACGAATCTTTTTGAGCATTTGAGCTATAATCACTTCAATATGCTTGTCATTAATTTCCACGCCTTGCAGACGATAAACCTTTTGGATTTCAGAGATCAAGTAATCCTGAACTGCGGAGGGCCCAAGAATTTCTAAAATCTCATGTGGATCAGCTCCGCCCTCTGTCAGGTTTTGCCCCTTATGAACCAAATCGCCCACTTGAACTATGAGGTGTTTCCCGTGCGGGATTAGGTGAGCTTCTTCGTCTCCATTCTCAGGATCAGTAACTAGTAACTTCTTCTTGCCGCGCACTGTACCATCAAGAGAAACCACACCATCAATTTTAGCCATCTCAGCAGCGTCCTTCGGGCGTCTTGCTTCGAAAAGTTCGGCCACTCGAGGAAGACCACCAGTGATGTCTTGGGTCTTAGAGGCTTGACGCGGGGTCTTCGCAAGCATGGATCCAGGTTTAATTTCGTCTTTTTCACTAACAACTACCTGAGCATCAGTTGGTATTGCATAAGTGGCGACAATCTTACCGGACTTATCGATAATATTGACTGCAGGGTTTAAGTCTTCCTTGTGCTCGATCACCACTCTTGCGATACGGCCCGTAGACTCATCGAGCTCCCGCTTAACAGTAACAGCGTCAATCATATCAGTGAATCCGATACGGCCAGCTTTTTCAGTTATAATCGGGATATTATGCGGGTCCCACATAGCCAAGATCTCATCTTTTTCAATAAGATCGCCATCGT
>CAJWHF010000052.1 GCA_913041275.1 uncultured Opitutia bacterium | reverse complement strand
CACAGGCGTGGCGATTATTACTACACTTTTCTCGGCTTGCGAACCCGCGGTACATCCCTTGCGTCAAAATGAAGAATATATTTCTCTTTAAAGTAAGAGTCACTAAACGATTGCTCAAGTGAGATAGTTTTGCGCGGGCGAATGCCAAGTAATTCTAGTTCATTTTCAAGCTCTCCGCCCTTCCAATAAAGTACACCATTGGGAATCGAATTGCGCGAGCCACGGCGGAGGTTTTTTCTAATCCAGCTAAAAAATTCAGGAAGGTTTTTTACGGCACGACCAGTAACAAAGTCGAACTGCTTTTTGACTTCTTCAGCCCTACATTGACCAACTTCCACATTCTTTAGACCGAGCTGATCCGCTAAATCTTTGACCACTGTAACCTTTTTTCCAATCGAATCAATTAGAGTGAAATGAGCCTGCGGATAGCAAATAGCCATGATAATTCCTGGAAAACCTCCACCTGTACCTACGTCTAAGACTCGAGTGCCCTGCATGAGTTTAAGATGATTAGTTATCGCTAGGCAGTGCGAGAGATGACACTCTTCTAAGCGGTCAATATCTTTTCGGGATATTAAGTTAATCTTAGAATTCCAATTACGAAGTAGAATAGCCCAAGCTTCTATTACCGACCAAGCAGGCGCATCTACATGAGGAAATCTTTCTCTGAGTAAACTCATTTGGGGTAAATAGACATAAGAGGTTTAAAAAGTTACGAAGTACCACTGAGCGTACACTCTAATGATATAAGAGTTTCTTCATCTGAAGTTAGCTATACTAAACAAAAAGGCGCAGTCCCTACCCCTAAGGACTGCGCCTACCATTGTCTACTTAATACCCTCCGCAGAGGGATTTTGTTACCCCATACTTCCTTGCGGAAGTAAAGTTATGAGAGGACGTATAATAATAAATTAAGATTGATCAAGGTGGTTCTCGCGTTGTAGGAATGTACTAATTAAACTAATAACAAATATAAGTTTTACTAATGTTAAAAACTAATAATTTGACACGGGGTTTACCCCTAAACCCCGTGTCAGGATCTTATGTACTTTGACTTATTACCCAACTCCCAACACGTGGGAAATGAAATGACTGGAAAGAACTAACATATTAACTAACATCTATCATGCCACTTCCCATCATTTGGCTATTATTAGTAAAAAATTCTCTTAAAAATAGTGAAATTCTCCAAAAATACTGAAGATATCATCGCAGACTTTAGGGGCTTACCTCATACAGTGACGAGTTCCTCACGTAGGGAGCCCACTGCTTTGGACAGTCTTCTTGTTATGCTACAAGAAAAATATCGACTAGAGAAGCCCAGTCCTGAGCGCTCACTAGTCGAAAACTGGGAGGCAGTATTTGGTCCTAGTCTATGTGAGCGTTGCCATCCTGTACGGATCAAGGATGAAGACACATTAATTATTTCGGTCACCAATCAAACCCTGCGCTCCGAACTACAGTTTATGAAACGCGCAGTTTTAAAAAGAATCCAATCACTCGAGCACTGCGCAGATATTAAAGATATTGTGGTCAGGAGTTAAAACTTAAGAGAATAATTGATTGCTGTCTACCATAGCTCGCGCATTGACAGAGGCGTCCACTACTAAAAAGTATATATATTCTTAATATGGAAAGCTACCTTGATTTACTCCGAACAGTCAAAGAGACCGGCACTTACCGAGACGACCGTACCAGCACCGGCACCTATTCAGTCTTCGGTGCCCAAGCTCGCTTCTCCCTAGACCCCAACTTCCCTCTCCTGACAACTAAGAAGCTCCACCTTCGATCGATTATCCACGAATTACTTTGGTTTATCAAGGGCGAGACAAATATTAGTTATCTAAAGGAAAACAAAGTGCGAATCTGGGATGAGTGGGCTGATAAAAATGGCGACTTGGGTCGTGTTTATGGTGCCCAATGGCGTGATTGGTCGGCTCCTGAAGGGGAGCGAGTAGACCAATTATCAGAGGTAATCGAATCCCTGAAGAACAACCCCAATAGTCGCCGGCACATCGTCTGCGCATGGAACCCTGGAGAGATTAAACATATGGCTCTTCCTCCATGCCACGCGCTGTTTCAATTCTACGTATCAAATGGAGAGCTAAGCTGCCAACTCTACCAGCGTAGCGCCGATATTTTTCTAGGCGTCCCCTTCAATATCGCTTCTTATGCATTACTAACGATGATGGTAGCACAGGTCTGCGGACTTAAAGCTAAGGATTTCGTACATACATTTGGCGATCTACATCTTTACGCCAACCATATGGAACAAGCCGAAGAGCAACTATCTAGGCAACCAAGGGCCCTACCACAAATGAGAATTAACCCTGATATTAAGGACATTAATGAGTTTAAATTTGAAGACTTCGAGCTCATTAACTACGATCCGCACCCTGCAATCAAAGCGCCAATTGCGGTGTAATATTGGTGGCGCTGCTCAATGGGTTAGAGTGAGGCAAGTCTGAAGTAAATAATTCTAATTTTCATCACACGATAAGAGTGAATACTTATAAAGCTATAGCAGCAATGTCTGAAAACCGCGTTATTGGTAATGCAGGAGAGATCCCATGGCACCTTCCCGGAGACTTCAAGTGGTTTAAGCAAACTACGATGGGTGCAATCCTTGTAATGGGAAGGAAGACCTATGAATCAATTGGGCGCCCACTCCCAGGGCGCGAGACTTATGTACTTAGTCGCCATTCGCGCCAGATTCCGGGGGTCAGTAATATCACGAGCCTTCAATCATTAGATAGCTTAGATACGGACAAGGTAATATGGATTGCAGGCGGAGGAGAGGTTTACAAACAGATGCTTGAGCGCTGCGAAGAAATCTATCTAACGAGGGTTCACAAAATTATAGAAGGAGACGCCTTTTTTCCCGAATTTGAAGGACAGTATTACCTAAGTTCCACTATCGATAGTAATGACGATTATACTATAGAACATTGGGTTAAAGGGTCAGTAGCTGAAGAGGATTTATGAATACCACTTCAAGAAGGTGTATTTGATCGTGCTTCTATCGCTGAATTGTAAATCTCTTCGTATTTAAGCGCTGAAGAGTCCCAGCTGTAATCTCCGAGCATGCCATTTTTTCGGAGCTGCCCAAATTCTGCAGAGCTATTATAGTATGTGGTACATGCGCGGCTGATCGTATCGTAGAGTGCCTCGCCGGTCGGGGCATCAAAAACAAATCCAGTCCCGATGCCGCGACCTTCTTGGAATTGTTCTACGGTATCTATTAAGCCACCAGTAGCCCGAACTATGGGCACGCTACCATAGATCATAGCATACATCTGTGCAAGACCACAGGGCTCAAAGCGACTTGGCATGATAAAGCAGTCGCCACCAGCAATGGTGAGGTGAGCCAACTCATTCTTAAAACCTGTATAGGAGCCAAAGCCGAGTGGATAACTCGCGTTTAGACTCTGAAAGCTCTCTTCGAGTAATACATCTCCTGAACCGAGTATAGCTACTTGGATGCGCATCTCTGACATTAGGCGATCCCCAATCGAGGCAAGTAAATCAAGGCCTTTTTGACCAGCGAAACGGGATACAACAGTAAAAAGAGGTATCTTAGGGTCGACTTCGAGGCCGTAGGCTTCTTGCAGGGCGGATTTGGCAAGGACTTTCCCTGCCATATCATCGACACCAAAGAATTGGGGTAGATCGGGGTCTTTCAGTGGATTCCACTCTTCTAGATCTACGCCGTTAAGTACTCCTGTCAGATCGGAAGCGCGGAATTGTAGTACCGGGTGGAGCCCATGACCGCCGTCGCTAGTCTGTATTTCTTCTGCGTAAGTGGGGCTAACGGTACTAATTTTAGTTGAATGGTATAATGCCCCTTTGAGCATATTTAAATCGCCCATTGATTCGAGACCGTCCGTTCGAAAAGTAAGCTCAGGTAGACCTGAGAAGGAAAGAAGGTTTTTATGGAAGCGGCCTTGGTGCTCTAAATTATGAATCGAAAAGACAGAAGCGACTCGGCCCATAGGACGATTTGCCTCAGTAGTATTAAGATAGACTGGAGCGAGCGCACAGGTCCAATCGTGGCAGTGCACGATATCTGGAATCCAGTTAATATGCTCACAAAAATCAATCCCAGCACGACTAAAGAAAGTAAACCGCTCCCCATTGTCGCCCTCCTTTGCGCTAGGCCCTAAATAAGGGTCAGGTGCTCCAAAGTACTGATTGTGCTCTATAAAGTAACAGACCGCCGAAGATCCAGGCAGGTTTTTACGCCAGAGTCGGCCGTAGGCTTCTTGACCTCCGAGTCGAACGATAAGTGGCCCTTTTATAGGTTCCGCATCATCGAAATCGTGCATGTCAGTATATTTTGGCATCAAGACTCGAACATCGTGCCCGCGGGCAGCGAGAGATTTAGAAAGTGCGCTAACTGCATCTCCTAATCCACCAACTTTTTTAAATGGCGTGACTTCCGGTGACAGCATTAGAATCCGGCACGGTTTCATACTAGGATTCTCTCTCTTTATCTGCATTCCAATTATGGTTCACATAATCGTGCAGATCGAAATTAAAAATTGGCAGCAGGCAGATCAGGCCTAGGCAAGTAAATCCAAGAATTGCCATACCAGTGACGTCGTGCACAGATCCAATGTCGCCTAATAGCGGTAGAACCCAGTGTTCGTCGATGGCTCCAGAACCATAATTGTAAGCCCAAAGCGTTAAGAACATACTTCGCATTAAATTGGTCAGAACAGCAAAAATCATTGCTGCAGCTACAAGACACATTTTTTTCCAAAAACGTTTAAGGTAAACAGCGGCAAGGAAGGAACCAGCAAAAAGACACGCTGTGAGTGAGCGAATACCAGAGCATGCTTCTTCCACGCCGACCTGTCCTTCAGGTAGAATCAGAATATTCCCTTCACGCTCCAACTCATATCCAAGAAAGTCAAAAATATTGAAGACTACGACGGTGACCTTATTAAGCAGAAATACACGGATGTTTGTTTCTAAAATAGAGACTAATGGTGCAGAGATCATCCAGATTAGTGCAGGAAAGACAAAAAGTGCCGTAAGCGCTAGGCGCTGCTTCAGTGGCATAAGCTGACCGTCAGCCCGCTGTTTTGCGAAAATAAATACAGCACTCAGGGTGAGACCACCAAGACTAGCCGCGATGGCGAGGGAAGCAGGATTTTGCGGCCCCGTAGCCGTACGCAAGAGTGCTCCGGTAGCAAATAAAAGTAAAGATGCGGTGAATCCGCAGACAGCAATCCACTCGAGAACAAGGGCTAGAGGACCCCGATCATATGTCGAGTACACAACCTGCCCGTGCTCTTTACCTGGGAAAAGATATCCACGCATTATTGGCCAACGATCATAGACTACATAAGCGGCAAACAGCGGCACTATATAACCGAAGCTGTAGTCCTCGCGTGTGCCCCACCAAAATAACTGATCCCATATAGTGTAAAATACGAAGCCTAAAATCAGGCAGGAAGCCGCAATCTGATCGGATAAAAGATTCTTAAAGCTTTGGCTATTGAGTGCGTTCGTCACGGTTACCGAATAATGATACTTGCTGCAGAGAAACTATAAAAACCGAAGGTTTGCTATCCTCAGGCACGTAGGCAACCACGAAAAGTGAATTCTAGGCATCGAAATAACAATCGACGCATGCCCCAAAGCCTATAAATTAGTAGGTTCAAAATATGGAAGATTCCGCGCCAAAGAAGACATCGAAAGAGCTCCC
>CAJWHF010000051.1 GCA_913041275.1 uncultured Opitutia bacterium | reverse complement strand
TAAGTAAATCGCGCAGATTGAGCCCTGATACATATTTCTTAAGTGGTAATCCTAGCTTAAAACTCTCGCCACTCGCGAAGTAGCCCTCGATTCCGAGCACATAGTCACGCGTTACGCCATATTTCACGCAGCGCATACCTCCAGCATTACAGGCCAAGTTACCGCCTACAGTGGAATACTTTTTAGAAGATGGGTCAGGGGGGAAGAAGAGCCCAAACCTTTCGACCTCTGCCTGCATATCAGCGGTTACAACGCCCGCTTGCGCACTTACGATTCGACCAACTGGATCGACCTTCATTTGCTTCAGGTCGGCCAGATCGAGCACCCATCCGCCATGTACAGGAACAGCTGAACCCGTCGCCGAGCTACCAGCCCCTCGAGTGGTAACAGCAATGCCATATTTATGAGCTATCTTAAGGACGATGCCAACCTCATCAGCAGTTTGTACACGAATCACTAATTGAGGAAGAAAAGAAAGCCGCAAATTATCGATAGATGCACGGAAGCGGTTAACGGCGTCCGACTGGACCCGCCCTGGAAGTTTACGCGTTAATTGCCGCGTAGCTTTAAGCGTATTCTCAGCACTTTGATTCGGTTGGGTCTTCTTCATAGGATCAGGGAGAAACTATACTTTTATTAAAATAATTCTGAAAGAAGTAGCGGTTATTTTGTTAAAAGCTTACTAAATTCCGTTACGGAATTCGTATGACTTGACCGACTCGCAGAGCACCCTCGCTAGACAAGCGGTCCCGATTAGCCTGAAAAATGTCAATGTAGCGCGAGGACGTTCCGTAGAAACGCTTGCTAATTGCGCTTAGGGTGTCTCCTGATTGGACAGTGTAGGTGCGCGGCACACTATTTGGATCGGGAGATGATTCGCTTATCGGCGACAAGGTGTTAGATGAATTAACTGATTGCACTGGAGTCGCGCGGCGCGCTTTCCCAAGCACGTTCTCCAGTTGATCCACACGGGCAATTGCTCCCATTAATTCCCGCTTCAAGTCATCATTCTCTAACTTCAGCGTTTTGACTAAATCCATTAGATCGATTCGATCGAGTTCGCCTTCGAAGGGTTCAGCAGGGAGTTGCCTTGCAAACTCTTTTTGCGCGGTCTCGATCAACTGTCTAACTTGTGCTGATTGGGGCGACTGCGGTTTAAATTGTAGGTAGCGATCAAAGTGGTAAATTGCCCTTACTGGATCTTTCATAGTACGCAGGTAAATATAACCCGCCTCTAGATGCGATTCTGCGGCATCTCGGCGCGCATCGATTACACGCAGAAAAGCATCTAAAGCATTTTCCATGCGCCCCTGACTTTTATAATCTTGGCCTAGTTGGTACTGTTTTTCATCAGTCTCGCTTACGACATCCTCACCGCTCGGTGCGCAGCCAGAGCATCCTAAAAAGAATAAACAGATCAGAATGAAGCGGGAAATTGTCAGTGGCATAATGATAATGTCTTAAATACGCATCGTTGCCGTCAACGCTATTCCATTTCATACTGACAGCGATCTAGGATTTAATTCCCGAGACATACCAACAAACAAACCGCAGATTTAAGGTAATCTGTAAGTATTTGCCTCATTATTAGATGTATAAATATATATGAAACCATTGTTTATTGCTTTTATGATTCTATCTACAATTAATAGTATACTTTCTGCTGATCCGTTAGATATCGGCAGTTCCTCACCGCAGATAACTGCTCTAAATGACCAAGGAGAGACTATAGACTTAGGAGCAGCACTAGCCGAGGGCACTACACTTGTCTTTTTTTACCCAAAAGCAATGACTCCAGGCTGCACCAAGCAAGCATGCAGCTTGCGAGATGCTTGGGACGAATTGAATGCACGTAATGTCCAAGTCTTCGGAGTGTCTGCCGATAAAGCCAAAACCCAAGCTACGTTTAAAAATAAATACAATCTACCGTACATGCTGATTGCAGACAAAGATGGTGCTGTCAGTTCCGCTTTTAATAAAGGACGTTACAGTCGCCACGCATATTTATTTAAAAATGGGCAACTAGTCTGGCGTGATTTAAATGCTTCTACCAGCTCTCAAGCAGACGACGTACTAGCTGCGCTAGATAAGCTAGAAAAATAGCGACTCTGCTATCGTTTGATCAGCACCCAAAGGTTTTATCCTAGTAGAAATTTTTTCTACTTCACCAGATATTGAAGCTTTGATATCTCCCATAGATCCATCGCGAAATTTACGCCACTTAAACTCCCGCAAGTCTGAGTACTTAAATTCGAGCGAGAGGGATTCTTTTGACTTAGGATCCGCAATCAGCTCAGTCCGATATTCAATCGGAGTTTTCTCAGGCTCTTCTTGGGGGACACAAGCTCCAAGGCAGCCTTGAATCCAAGCCATCAGATGCTGACCCTCCCCTCGCATTGTATCAATATGTTGAACCGTCACTTTTTTTAAACAGCAGCGAAGGTCTTCGGTGGCGTAGCTACTTAAATACTGCCCAATAGCTTGTCGAACGGGTAGTAGGCGAGCCTTAGCTAAATCTTCCAAGCGGTTGGTTTCTGGCCAATTTAGTTGGGTAAGATCATCTTCCTCGAAACTACTATCGTAAATCGTACGCCGTACCCCGACTAAGAGACTACTAAAATATTGTTCTATTCGATTAGAGGAAACACCACAGAACCAATGATAGACGGGTAGATCTGGCTCTAGCCAGACCGAGACTTGATTGCCAAGATAGCCACAATCATCAGGTTGGTAGCCGAGAAACAAGGCCTCACAGCAACACATCTCGCGATGCGAATCACCAATGTAGCACTGGCTAAAAAGTTTTGCCCGCATGGAGCCATCTACAATCGATCGTGTAGGGCAAAGTACGATAATACGGCAGGGATATCGCTGAGCGAAGGCTAGCAGGGTATCGAAGCGTTCGCGTGCCTGCGACTGCGTAACCTTCCATCCAAAATGTAGTACGACATTCATCTGCGAGGCACGAAAGGCAGAAGATGCGCCCAAGCTATCACTGTGCCACATACTTTCTAGGCGAGAGATGACCTCACTGACTGGTAAATCCAGTCCGGGAAATGAATCGATTAACTCTTTCATAGCCTAGAACTAGCCCGAACGGCGCCACTTATGCTGGCGCTGTGCGAGGAGATGGTCGCTTTGCGAAGGACCCCATGAGCCCGCTGCGTATTCTTCCATGCCGACTGATCCGGAGGTCTCCCATTGCTTCAAGACCGGTGTAAGTAACTTCCATGAAGCTTCTGTTTCGTCCCCCCGAATAAACAAAGTGCTGTCACCAATCATTGCATCGAGAATCAGTCGCTCGTAGGCTTCAGGCGTATTTGATCCAAAAGTAGTCGAATAACGATAGTGCATCTTTACTGGTTGTGTCCGTGTTTCCAATCCTGGTATTTTGGAATTCATGACTAAGGTCACGCCTTCGTCGGGCTGGATACTGATGACCATAGTATTCGCAGCTACATTATACTTATCTCCCTCTGAGAAAAGAATGCCCGGTGGGCGCTTGAATTGTATGGCGATCTCGCTGGCTCGGCGCGCCATACGCTTGCCAGAACGAACATAGAAGGGCACTCCTTGCCATCGCCAGTTGTTAATTGCTAGGCGCATAGCAGCGTAGGTCTCAGTCCCAGAATCGCTCGGAATATCAGCTTCATCCATATATCCTTTGACTGGATCACCCCTAATTATCCCATTAATATAGCGGGCTCTTACCAAGTCGGTATCGAGTTTGAGCGGTTGTATTGCTTTAATCACTTTGACCTTCTCGTCACGGATTGACTCAGGATCCAAAGACACTGGAGGCTCCATCGCAGTCAGGGCAACGAGCTGCATAGTATGGTTCTGGATCATATCACGCAGGGCGCCACTTGTGTCGTAGTAACCACCACGCGATCCGACACCAAGGCTCTCTGCCACTGTGATCTGAACACAGTCCACATATTCACGGTTCCAAAGCGGCTCAAAAATAGAGTTGGCAAAGCGCTGCACCAAAAGGTCCTGCACGGTCTCTTTACCAAGGTAGTGATCGATTCGGTAAACTTGCGGCTCTTCGAATACGCTGTTAATTACAGCGTTGAGTTCACGCGCCGAACCCAAATCACGGCCAAAAGGCTTCTCCACTATTACCTTTGAGGCAAGCTTAGTCTGCACATGCACCTGTGCCATGCCGCTGCTACCCAAATTCTTAATAACAGATCCAAATACACTGGGCGGCGTGGAGATATAAAACATACGTTGCATTTCGCGCCCTAGTTTCTTCTCAATCTTATTAATTTTCTTAGCTAGAGATTCGAAGGTCTCCGGTTCGTCGTATCCACCAGTATGGTAGGATATATTCTGGCGAACACGTTCCCAGACTTCCTTATTAAGCGACCGGCGAGAATGTACACCGATCGCCTCGTCCATCATCTTACGAAAATCTTCATCCTTTATTGGCCTACGGCCATAACCTATAAGGTGGAATTCACCTGGGAGTAGATTGTCTAAGCCAAGATTAAAAATCGCTGGCACTAGCTTTCTCGCAGTAAGGTCCCCAGAGGCGCCAAAAATAACTATGACCGTAGGTGGCGCTCCACGATGCTTACTAAGGCCCTCAAGAAAGGGGTGTCTAGTTTCTTCGTTAACTGAGCTCATCGTTCTGTCGTATAGTGTTTAGAGAAAAGTGATACATTGCTGTAGTGTTGGAGCTTTCCATCACCTTCCTCGGAAATAGAAACCTCAATCACATCAAAGCGTATGTGTTTTGGTGGATATTGAAGTTGCTTTATGTAGGCCTTACAGGCCCTCTGCAATGCAATCTTCTTCTTTTTGCCTATAGAATGGAAACCACTTACCAAGGAATGAGCCGCTCGCGAGCGCACTTCGACGAAGACTAGTACGCCTGCATCTAAGCAGATAATATCAATTTCATACTGCTTCCAATGCCAGTTCCTAGCTATAACTTTGTAGCCAAGCTTTCCTTTGCAATAGTTCGAAGCAAGGTCCTCCCCAAATTTCCCTCGCTCGGCACGACTACTCTCAGGAGCTATTTTTTCGGGTTTACCGATGAACAAATTAATCAACGCATTGAAAATCCTCATTGCAGTTCCAGTATATGCCTCCACTGAATTCAAAGGGCAAATTAAGAATGAGAGTTGAAAAATCATATTCTCTATACTGCGAGCTCCTTGGGGGTTGAATCTTTCCTGCCTAGCCTTTAAATCAGCAGAATCAAACCCAAATCAAAAGATTCCACTCATTTAATAGTCGGCGCGGGTCTCGCGGGCTGCCTGCTTGCCTGGAATTTACTGAAACGCGGCCAACATTTTATATTAATTGGTAGCCGATCTATGCCCAGCGCTTACAAAGTGGCAGCCGGCTTGATCAACCCAGTCACTGGTCGATGGATGACTAAGAGTTGGAACTTTGACCAGTTATTGCCCGAGGCTGAGGCAACGTATCAGTCTATCGAAAAAACCTTAGATATAGAAATATATCACCCATTATCCGAGCTGCGTTTTTGCCAAAACACGGATGATGTGAAACGTGTGAGCCGCCGATTGCATAACCCGCGCTATCAAGACGTCTTAGGTAAGTTTCACGAGCCAGGCAGCAGAATTTCCGATTTTAATGATAGTTACGGATGTTTTGAAATCAAAAAGGCAGCTTATGTCGATTTGCCAAAGCTTGTCACTTCTCTACAAGGCACTTTCTTCCAAAAAAACCAATTTCTAGACGAATACTTCGACCACAGCGAGCTTAAGAAAGTGGGTAGCACTTGGCGGTACCGCGACATCGTTGCCGAGGATGTTACATTTTGCGAAGGTGCTGCCCATTCAAAAAATCCATGGTTTAGTCAGGTTCCTCTAACACCAATTAAAGGGGAAACGCTACATTGTAAGTGTCGTACTTTAGAATTAGCTAAAAAGCTTATCCACCACAAGAAGTGGATCTTACCGTACCCTGATGGAAGTTTTCGAATCGGCGCTACTTACGACGAGTTAGACCACGATCCAGCCCCGACAGAGGCTGGTAAAGAGTTGCTTCTAGCTGCGGCATTTGCAGCACTAAAAAAATCCCACGACATAGAGACTATTTCTCACCAAGCAGGCATACGGCCAAGCACATCAGACAGTAAGCCAATCGTCGGCGCACATCCAGATCAGCGAGGACTTTATTTATTAAATGGTTTGGGATCTAAAGGCGCTACTACGTGCCCT
>CAJWHF010000050.1 GCA_913041275.1 uncultured Opitutia bacterium | reverse complement strand
AAGGTCTGCTCTCAAGGGCAGACCTTTTTAATTGCCAGATCTATGCAAGCCCTTCCCAATCAAACGATGATTGAGTCTATAATCACGCATCCGGGCGGCGCCCACAAAGACGATTTCCTAGCCTGTGCAGTCTTGCTCACACAAGCTCCAATCACAATCAAGCGCCGTGACCCTACTCAAGCCGAACTTGAAAGCGCCTCAGTTGCCGTAGTCGACATCGGACATCAATATGTACCCGAACTCTCTAATTTTGACCACCATCAATTTCCTCGCGATCAGGTTCCAACCTGTGCACTTTCACTAATACTAATACACCTAGGGATCTACGATGATTCTCGAGAATTCTGTAGCTGGCTCGAAGTGGCTGAATGGTTTGACTGCAGGGGTCCAGTGGATACAGCTAAGTGGCTAGAAATGGACCGCGACACCCTTAGTAGACTCAACTCTCCACTCGATATCACCCTACTGCGCAGATTTGCTAGCCAAGATGAACACAAGCCTGGTGAACCTATTTGGGAAATTATGCGTATGATTGGTGAAGATCTTGTCAATTATGTGACCAGTCTACGCACACGACTCGACTTTGTTGCCCAGAATGCAGAGGTATGGGACTTAGATCACTTTAAGGTCCTTTTCATGCCTAGAACTGACCCGCTGCCAGAAGAGACCTCCTCAGGCCTTGGCTACCATATCGAGAAATTAGGCTTAGAAGATGAAGTCCTCGCCTTAGTATATCCAGATAGTCGTGGCACGGGATATGGCATACGCCGCTACAAAGATGATACCCGTATGGAGTTCACTCTAATCGGCGACGAATCGGACGTGCACTTTGCCCACGCCAGAGGATTCATTGCTAAGACTTCAAGTACGGATCAAGCACGGCTGAAGGAATTATTATCACAATGCTATAAAGTATCGTAGAGCCTTTAAACGAAGTTTAAGCAGCTCATTCCTGCTGATACTGCTTCTGCAATGACTCGACCACAGATGGATCTGCCAAGGTAGTTACATTACCGAGCTCTTTACCTTCAGCAATGTCTCGAAGTAAACGGCGCATAATTTTTCCTGATCGTGTCTTAGGCAAGTCAGAGGAAAATAGTACCCGCTCAGGACGGGCAAATTTTCCAATACTCTTGTCGATCATGGCAACTAGCTCTTTACGCAGTTGGTCGTCGTAATCGCGCCCGTCGATCACAGTAACAAAAGCTACAAGCCCCTGACCTTTGATCTCATGGGGGATGCCTACTACCG
Organism: uncultured Opitutia bacterium; assembly: GCA_913041275.1. Classification (GTDB taxonomy): domain Bacteria; phylum Verrucomicrobiota; class Verrucomicrobiia; order Opitutales; family Coraliomargaritaceae; genus Thalassobacterium. The sequence continues at coordinate 5,758 of CAJWHF010000050.1, read as the reverse complement.
CTGATTCAGCTACGTCTTTATGCTCTACAAAAACACTCTCCAACTCAGCTGTACCAATACGATGACCAGATACATTCACTACGTCATCGACTCGCCCTAATATCCAGATGTATCCATCCGCGTCCACACGAGCGCCGTCGCCTGGAAAATAATAACGACCATCCCACTTACACCAATAGGTATCTTTATACCTCTGTGGATCCCCATAGATCCCCCGTAGCATTCCTGGCCAAGGTTCCTTAATGGCCAATATACCCGCTTCGACATCGCTCCCGTCATCCGAAAGAATAGCCGGTTTAATACCAAAGAAAGGTACTGTTGCGCAACCTGGCTTCGTTGCTGTCGCCCCAGGCAAAGGCGTAAGCATGTGGCCACCGGTCTCCGTCTGCCACCAAGTATCAACAATCGGACAGCGTTCGCCGCCTATCATCTTGTGATACCAAATCCAAGCTTCAGGATTAATCGCTTCACCCACTGTGCCCAGCAAGCGAAGTGAGGATAGATCCTTATTATTTAACCATTTGTCACCCCACTTCATAAAAGCACGAATCGCAGTGGGAGCCGTATAGAAAATAGAGACTTTATATTTTTCGATTATTTCCCAGAAACGCCCCTCGTTCGGATGATTTGGGGCACCTTCATACATAACTTGGCTCACACCATTTTGTAAAATACCGTAGACAATGTATGTGTGTCCCGTGATCCAGCCTACGTCGGCGGTGCACCAATAAACATCGTCACCTTTTAGATCAAAAACGTACTTTGAAGTAAGATAACTGTACACTTGGTATCCTGCTGTAGTGTGCATAATTCCCTTGGGCTTCCCAGTCGTACCGCTTGTATAAAGAAGAAAGAGTAAGTCTTCTGCCTCCATTTCCTCGGCCGTGCATTCGTCACCCACCTGAGAGACCAGTTCATGATACCAATGGTCACGGCCCTCTTGCATTGTACAATCTACTGGGTGATCCTCACCTCGTTTAACAACGATCACATCCTTCACACAGGCGCAGCCATCCACACCTTCATCCACTATATTCTTCAGTTTCAGCATCTTCCCTCTGCGATAGCCACCATCGCTAGTGATAACCATTCGAGTCTCACTATCGAGAACCCGATCACGAATCGAATCGGCCGAGAAACCAGCAAATATCACCGAATGAACCGCTCCAATACGAGCGCAGGCTAATACAGCTATGGCTAATTCAGGTACCATCGGCAGGTATATAGCAATGCGGTCACCCTTGGACACACCGCGGGCCTTGAGCACGTTTGATAAGCGGCAGACCTCTAAATGAAGTTGCTTATAACTTAGATCACGCGAATCACCTGGTTCCCCTTCCCAATGGATGGCGGTCTTGTCACCTCGCCCTTCCTCAATGTGTCGGTCTAAGCAGTTATAAGACAAATTTGTGCGGCTACCATCGAACCACTTATAAAATGGCGCATCTGAGCGGTCTAGTACGCTATCCCACTTCTTAAACCAGTGTAGCTCATCAGCAGCTTCTGACCAAAATGCTTCTGGATCTTCTATACTCTTGGTATAAAGATTTTTATATGCTTCTACGCCGCTAATATGGGCGTCTTTAACAAAGGCTGCAGTTGGAGGAAATAAGCGGTCTTCATGTGAGACCGACTCCATAGAAGTATTATCAGTAGTCATGATATTTAGATAGGCGTGTGCTACAATTGAGGCTAAAAATTAATGTTTAGTAAGAGTAAGAATAAAGAGGGCATTGAGTGAACAAAACAAGGTAAATGCCTTTTCTTAAAAAAGAAAGACGAGAAGAAGTTGAAAGCTATTGACAAGCAAACGCGTGAAAACATTGATTGGTCGCTTGTGCGCTTTATTATTGCGTACGATTAAATAATGGAAAACTTCGCTGATCAATGCCTCGACATGGCTCAATCTATATTGGGCCATAACTTAGAATCCATCACTGAACAGGGCACAATTTCTCCTGTACCCGGCGAAAATAGTCGCACAGACGAACCTGGCCACGCTGCACTCGCTATAGGAGAGTATTATCGAGCAACAAACGAGACTCAATTGGGTGAATACGACTTAATTGACCTATCTGCCCGTACAGTTACAGCGCAAGCCTTTAGCCCAGAAGTATCCGAAAACGGGCTCGCATATGCCGCACTCGGCTTACTCTCTTTTAGTCCCGCAAAAGATCGCAATCCAGTCTGGGAACGACTAATGGATCCAACGCGTGAACAACTCGACAAACTCCTTCTCGAACGCAGCGATTTCGAAAACCACCACCAAGCATTTAACATCGCTAAAGCGGTTACTCGCTTCAGCCTTGGTTTGTCAAAGAAAGATGAAACCGGACGTTTAATTGATCGATTTTTAGAGCGTATTGATAGCAAATCCTCGACCGGCTATGTGGACGATGCTGCTGGTGAAGATATTCGTCTTGGCGGAAGTTTTGATATTTATGGAGTTCTCAGTTTCGTCTTAATTCGCCAAGCACTACAACTTCATGGAAATGTTCATCTGCGCGATCGTAAGTTGCCCAGCCTTCGCTCTTACTCCGAGAAGTACCTAAAATTAATTATAGATATTACTCGCCAAGACGGTGTAGCTTGGGCCTATGGCCGCTCGCTTGGAGCCTATGGTCAAATGCACTGTATTAGCCTTACTCTTCAAGCCTTACGAGATGGGTGGGTCCCCAACGATCAGCGCGATCTTTATGTCGATACAGTTCGTCGTCTCTTCATGAATTTCTTCATCACCTATCTCGATCAGGAGCATGGGTACCTTGTTATTCGTGATGAGGAACGTAACACAGTACCTTATCATACCACGCGCATGGCTAACTTCGACGCCGCACGCTATTTATGTCAATGGTCTCGACTGGCTCGCTCCGCTGGTGGAAGTGCCGGACCCTCCAAGCCTGTACCGGCGCGTAGAGTAGCTCGTTTTGTCAGCTTCGACAAGTCGCACCGCAAAGAACAGGGCCTCTTTGTTTACCAAGACCCTGAATCTGGTCTCGCTCTTCAGTTACCCTTAATTGGATCCAGCATTTTAGGCAAGGGCACTTCCGACTACCTTGCCTTTCCACACTCACCAGGTATCTTTGATTGGCCAGTTGCCAAATATCTGCCTATTATGCAACCAGAGCTCACTTTTGGAGACAAAGTGATCTTGCCCTCTTTTTACGGCAAGAACTGCACCACAAGTATGGGCCTTCGTAATTCCTTAAACTTTAAATATGACCAGCCAGAACTTATAACAAAAGATGAAGAATTAGTAAGTGGACTGGGCAGTTGCAAGGTGGTATGGTCGTTCCTCAAATCTAGAATCAGCTGCGAATTTAGCTTCAGTGTTAAACAGCAGGTCACGCTCGATAAAATGCGCTATGTTTTAGGAATCGCCGCTCCTCACAGTCGCTATCACGTCACCACTGCATTTACATTGGGTAATGATGGGCACCGTGCCGAAGTAATTAAAAATGATTTTCAGGCTGACTGGAAAGAGCTGGAAGTCGTTACCGATAATTCCGACTACCGTACTTATTACGGAAATATGCATTATCTGCAGATCCTCGAACGCGACCGTCCACTTGTCATGCGTCCTGGAACACAATATCGATTATCTCTTTCTTTTGAGCCAGACATAGCATTTGCAGACGAATAAGTTTATTAGCCAAAACAACACAATAGTTTTATGCTCTCCATCCGCATTATCCCTTGCCTCGACGTCCACGAAGGGCGTGTGGTAAAAGGTGTGAATTTTGTCGATCTTATCGACGCGGGAGACCCAGTAGAGCAAGCCAAGACCTACGAGCAACAAGGTGCTGATGAGTTAGTATTTCTGGATATTACGGCTTCTAGCGACGAGCGAAACACTATGATAGATGTGGTCAAACGTACCGCTTCAGAATGCTTTATGCCACTGACTGTCGGTGGAGGCATCCGCAGCTTAGAAAACATACGAGATATGCTAAACGCAGGAGCTGATAAAGTAAGTCTCAATACCGCTGCAATTTTAAATCCCGAGCTTATTAAGGAAGCTGCTTCACGTTTTGGAAACCAGTGCATCGTAGTCGCTATCGACGCAAAGCGTGAAACAAAAGCCGCTAATAAGTGGGAAGTCTACACGCATGGTGGACGCAAACCTACAGGCTTAGATGCTGTTGAATGGGCTAAGAGAGTCGTCGCTCTGGGAGCAGGCGAAATCCTTCTTACGAGTATGGATTCTGACGGTACCAAGGCCGGCTTTGACAACGCCCTAAACCAAGCAGTTAGTAAAGAGATAGAAGTCCCAGTTATCGCATCGGGCGGTGCTGGTACACTAGATCACCTAGCCGATGCAATAATTGAAGGTAAAACCAGCGCTGTACTCGCAGCTTCTATCTTCCATTTTGGAACATTTACAATTAAAGAAGCAAAAGAACACCTTCATTCACGAGGCCTACCAGTACGGCTATAAATGTGAACGCGAATAGTTTCTGCTGTATAAATTAATAAGAGCGCTCAAAAGACATGTATAAAACTTCGGGTATATTATTAATTATGCTTGTAACTAATGGCTCAATTTGCAACGGCGATGAACTAGAATATCCACTTCCATTAGAACCAGACCCCGCTCGTTTCTGGGCTGAAATTAAGGCATTCCAAGAAGCCGATATTCTAGATAAGCCTCCTATGGGTGGAATCGTTTGTACAGGAAGCAGCTCTATGCGCATGTGGCATCCGCGTATTCAAAAAGATCTGACAGGGCTAACTATTGTACCGCGAGGTTTTGGAGGAAGCCATTACACTGACGTGATCTATTATGTGGAAGAGCTTGTACTTAAATATCAACCACGCGCTCTATTGATCTACGAAGGTGATAATGACGCCGCATATGGGAAAGCGCCCAATCAGATATTCCATGATTTTAAATTCTTAGTTCAGCGTATCCGCCAAAATCTACCTGAATTGCGCTTTTATGTAATCGGATCTAAGCCAAGTTTATCGCGGTGGGACATTGCAGAACAGATGCAGGCAGCCAACGCTTTGATTAAAGCCTACTGCCGCAAAGATTCAAACTGCACTTATATCGATGTCTGGCCTAATATAATAGGTACAGATGGAAAACCCAAAGATGAATTATTTATGGAAGACAAATTACATTTAAATGGCGCAGGTTATGAACAATGGGCTAATGCTATCGCCCCAGTTTTGCACAAAACCGAATCAAACTTCGAATAGTCCTATTTTACTAGTCTAATTGTGCCCAATTGGAGATGGATCCATAACCACCATCTCCGAAATCTTCTCCAATAAATTCCTCATCTTCGCAGTTAAGTGGGCTGGCGTCTCTTTCAGTTACAGTGATTATTAAATCTGATCTACTAATTATTTCAGAGCTAATATAATTAGCATTAAAATGCTCCTCAGTCATCACTTCAAAATAAGATATCAAATGATTTTTAAAGAGTCCATCATGATAAACATATCTTTGGACTGCAATGTCTGAGATAGTTGTACTATTAATATGATTTCCTATTTTTTCACCTGCTGAAATCATATCTCCTAGTTCTAGATCAGGCAATGGATCGATATGAAATATAATGAATTGGTACTCAGGGTAATCAGTTGATTTTATATTAATTCTAATGCCATTTGATTCGACCATTGAAACCACTGTTCCATCAACTGGTGAATAGATATCGATTGTAGAATAATCTTCTACGTTTGGATCAAAATAATGTTTCATGCTACGACAAGATTCAAAATCGTCTGAATAGTCATGCCCCATTCCCGA
>CAJWHF010000049.1 GCA_913041275.1 uncultured Opitutia bacterium | reverse complement strand
CCCTTACGCCCAAAAAGGTGTTATTTTAGAGCGTATTAAGGAGCTCGAAAAGACACTCGAAATACCTATCGCAGGTAGGTTTCGGCCATGAAATGAATAGACAAGCCAAATCCCAAATAGATCACCAAGTCAGGCATCGTATCAATGCAGGCAGGGTGGCTATTCAGAATCAGATCGCGTTCTTTATGCGCCAATTCGGTGAAGTTATCAGTGAGTGGAAGGAAGATGATACAAGAGTAACTTTCGCCGATTTTGCCATCTCCGAAAAAGTCTTCGCTGAGCTTCGTAAAGATTTCCCAGCAGACGACTACTGCAGTGAGGAGGCTAGTCCTTTGGATGAGGAGCAAACACTTATTGCGCCTTTCGCTTGGATAATTGATCCAATCGATGGTACAAATAATTATGCGCTTGGTTGTCCTTTCTGTGCAATTTCTCTCGCACTCTTGTTTAATGGCGAACCAATCTACGGATTCATATATGATCATAGCTCGAAGGAAATTCTTGAAGGCGGGCCTGGACACGGCTTGTTGAGTGATCAAAAGAAAATTGATCGAGATGCTATGGTCGCTGATGCGCAAACTATGATAGGATTGCACTTTCCAATGTCTTTAAAACAGTTAGAACCTCTAACTGGTCTATTAGCTAAGTATCGAGTTCGCTGCATTGGTAGTGGTGCACTTACTGCAAGCTATGTAGCAACCGGATATTTGACTGGGGTGATTGATTATAAGGTGAAGGTCTGGGATATCGCAGCAGCTTATGCTCTTTGCCGCTCCGTTGGTCTGACTTGGACATTTATTGAGGATTCGCCTTTCCCATTGAAAAAATTCCATTCGCAGATGGATTTCTCGCCTTATTATGCTGGATCGGCATCTTTTATGGCGGAATTAGTCAGTGATTAAGTCATTTTATCCACCAAAATTTGCTTGGAATTAGAATATTTAGCGCAGACTGTTTTTCCTGCCCTTAAGAACTATTTTTACCAACTGTAATTATGACACTGATCTCATTCCTAGCTTTCACTTTTTTTGCCGCATACCTAACATTTCTTATTACACGGCGTGATGAGAAGTCGACATCGGATGGCTTTTTTCTAGGCGGGCGCTCCCTAACTTTTCCTATCATCGCAGGTTCTTTGCTGCTAACCAATCTTTCGACTGAGCAGCTGGTTGGTTTAAATGGTTCTGCATTCAGGGACGGTCTTTCTGTTATGGCTTGGGAGGTGGTGGCAGTCATCGCACTTGTCCTCATGGCTCTGTTCTTTCTACCTAGGTTCCTTCGATCTGGCATTACAACAGTGCCACAATTTCTGGAAAATCGATTTGATAAGCGTACTCAGTCTTTAGCTAATATGGTATTTTTATTGGCTTACGCTTTTGTGCTTCTACCTATTATACTCTATTCTGGATCGGTTGGGCTCTCGCAGATGCTAGATTTGCAGGCTCTAACTGGCATTGACGAACCTGTGAGTGTTTTCGGTTTTAGCATGGAGGCGGACACTGCAATACTCTGGGGTACAGTAATTTTAATTGGATCAATGGGCTTGATTTACTCGCGCCTTGGTAGCCTCCGTACTCTTGCTGTCCTAGACACTATCAATGGAATTGGACTTTTAGTTGGTGGTTTTATGGTAGTTTGGTTCGCTTTGAATGCAGTCTCTGATGGAGGAGGTGTTTTAGAGGGATGGCGGCAATTAAAAGAGCTAAATCCGGAGCGTCTAAATTCAATTGGTAGTTCTGAGAGTAGTGTGCCTTTTAGCACTTTGTTTACAGGAGTAGCGCTCTTGAATCTTTTTTATTGGTGTACCAATCAGCAAATTATTCAAAGGACCTTCGGAGCCAGTAGCTTATCGGAGGGTCAAAAAGGCGTTCTTTTAACTGCTTCACTTAAGCTATTGGGGCCAATTTATCTGGTGATACCGGGCATAATTGCTTTTCACTTGTTTGCTGGTGATGGCATCGGTAACGATCAGGCATATGGAGTTCTTGTCAGGGAGGTGCTCCCAGAACATTTAACTGGGTTTTTTGCTGCAGTTATGGTAGGCGCTATTCTTAGTTCTTTTAATGCAGCACTAAATAGCACGTCGGCTCTTTTTAGTATTGGACTTTACCAGCACGTTATTAATCCAGATGGATCTGAACAGAAAATGGTGCGAGCCGCTAAGATCTTCGTCGTATTCATAGCTATAGCTTCAATGATTGTTGCGCCTCTTCTGAAGGGACAGGAAAGCATTTTCGCATATCTACAGGATATGAACGCTATATACTTCATTCCAATTTTTGCAGTCGTCGTGGTCGGGATGCTAAACAGGAGAGTGCCTTCCTCGGCTGCCTTTTGGGGGCTTTTAGTAGGCCTAATACTTATCCCCATCAAATACTTTAATTCGAGCGCTGGTGCATTCTTTGATGGATTATTCGTCTATAATTTTCACTTCTTAGGATTTGTTTTTGTATTTATAGTTTCTCTCATGCTCCTATGGGGTGCTGTATCTCCTCGCGCAACGGCCTGGAAATTAGAAAACAATACGTCAATTGACTTAACTCCTTGGAAGCACGCCAAGCTTGCTAGCTTTATTTTAGTAATAATGGTGATTGCTATATACCTAAGCTTTGCTGCTTAGACTTTAATAAATTAACTTTTAGCTGGGAAATAGCGGATGGTATCGCTTTTTTAAAACGGAAAAACCCGTGGGTAGCGTAAGGATAGAGAGTTGCGTCCCACCAGTGCCTTGCCCAGTAACATATGGTTCCTGCTGGCTCGAGGGAAGTGACTAATGATTTGAGGCTCGCCTGGGTGGGACCAATAGGAGGCTCCGCAATTATTATACCATCAAGGCTTTCTGCTTTTATCCATTCGAGGACCTTTGCAGCGTCTTGGTCGGTAAAGAGCGGCATATTTTTATCCATCTGATTTATCATGGAATCTTGATGGAATTTAATCACCGAGGGTGCCATGTTATGCTTCTTATAAGCATCTAAAGGAAAGTAGCCGGCTTGTGCGACTGAACCAGCCTTTTTATCTAGCCAATCGATTGCACTGAGATCTTCTAGCGTAACAAGTAACCCTAGCCTTTTTCCTTTCGGGATTAGAGGAAACTCCTCTAGGATAATAGGGGATGGGTGATCGACCGGATCTACATCAATAGCTTCGTTAGCTAGCGCTACCTCTACCTTAAAGCGATTTCCTGTATATTTTAAAATATTATCTCGCTTAGCAAGGTAGCTTTTCCCCTGTGTATGTAGACCTGCAACCCAACGCCAACTAAGTGTATTTGATGCCGGGTCACCATCAAAAAGATTCCTTAAGAACCAGTCAGCGCCTAGTTGCCATGGGAGTTTGAGGGTGTGTATCCAGATGCTGGCATACCACATTCTTGCATGGTTGTGCAGATAATTGTTATCTATTAATTCACGGTTCCAAATGTCAAAGCAGTCTATCCCACTACGACTCTCAATCGCCTTTGTATATTTGCTATGATTGGAATATGACTCGCATAATTTTGTAAGGTCCTGCTGGTAAGCCTCCCAAACTGATGGTCGCAATTGAAGCCATCCTTTCCAGTAGGTTCGCCAAAGTACTTCGTCAATAAACTTAGATGCCGCTGTAGCGGAGTGTTCTTTGAGCACAGCATCAATTACTTCCCACTCGGGGAGAGTCCGATTACGAATCCAGGGAGAGATCCTTGAGACCGTTGAATTAGATGTATCCTCTCTATCGTAGTTACGATAGGCTGCATAAATACTTCCGCATTTTGGGATAAAACTTTCCAAAGAATTGCGTGCAGCTTGTTTTGTGGGTATAAACATGTATAATAAACGATGTTATTTAGATTTCCCTACTACTATTCTATTATAATTTAATGAAAATCGCTGGAAAATTAGTCGCTAAGCATAATCTACCACAAAAAGTGTGTCGAATTTGTAGGCGCCCGTTTGCATGGCGAAAAAAGTGGAAAAATTGCTGGGATTCTGTCCTTTATTGTTCTGAACGCTGTCGAAGAAATAAAACTATCTCTCTTAGTTAATGAATCAAAAATATAAAGATTTAGCTCCGGAACAAATTGACCGTATTATTAGAATGGCTTGGGAGGATCGTACTTCATTCGAGTCGATAGAGAAAAAATTAGGTTTATCGGAGTCTGATGTGATTTATGTAATGCGTCGTCAGCTAAAACCTAGTAGCTTTAAGCGGTGGCGTGCACGTGTATCAGGACGTCTAACAAAACACCGAAGGCTGTTGAAACAGAGTTTGGCTTGAGTAAGGTTTTAATATTTAAAACGTTAATGTAATATGTCCGAATCTTTTATATATAATTCTGAGGTTTTTTTTGACGAGCTAGATGGTCTAGGCGTCTTGCACCATACGCGGTACTTGCTTCATTTAGAGAGAGCACAGCAGAAGTTTTTTGAGCATTTACTCGGTGTGCACGATTTTGACGTCGACCGTGACGAAGATATTTATGTTGTAGTGCACAGCATAGAGTCCCGCTTTAGAGAAACTTTCACTAAGCCAGGCCCAATTGTTGTTGAGTATCAAGTAGATCGAATCAGATCAGGAGGTGTTACGATGTCTTTTGTAGTGCGTGACCCTAATGGGGATCATATTTATTGTGATGGAAAACGCACAGTTTGTAAGCTCTCAGAGAAAAGTAATCAGCCTACTCCATGGACTGAGTCGTTTCGGAACGCTTTAGAAGCTTATCTGTGAAGGGTGATCGCATAGAACGTGCGATGTTGGGTGCTTTGGTAGCAGACGCTGTGGCCATGCCTGTGCATTGGTACTATGATACCAATGCACTAGATCGTGATTATCCTAATTTGAGTAGTTATCAGGCTCCTAAGAAGCTACATCCTGATAGTATTTTATGGCGCTCAAAATATGTCCCTCGCAATAAGCTGGCCGATATATTACACGACCAAGCCCAGTATTGGGGGCAAAGAGGCGTACACTACCACCAGTTTTTACATGCGGGAGAGAATACTCTAAATTTTAAATTAGGTATCGAGCTTTATCGTTCTATTCAATCGACTCGGTCCTATAGGCCCGAGAGTTGGCTAAAAACCTACATTGATTGTATGCGAAAACCGAATTGGCATCGGGATACCTATATCGAAGAATATCATCGTGCATATTTTGATAGACTCGCGCAAGGTATTACCCCCGAAAAGTGTGGTATAGAGGATATCCATATTGGGGGATTAACCCCCGTAGTTTTTCTCTTAGCAGGTCTCAGTACGCTCAGTGACAGGTCACCTGAATTGGATCTTACGTTAGTTACTTCTCATCTGGCACTCACGCATCATGGCCAAGCAATTGCTAAAGCCGCTGGGGTCCTCGTTAGGCTCCTTCATGCGATCGCAAACGGAATGTCATTACGCGATGCGATAGGGTTGCACGGTTCCTGTTTTGTTAGTAGTGGAGCTTTGGATACTTGGAGCCAATTGGAAGACAGGGATGTGGTAGGGCGCCATTTGACCACTGCTTGCTACTTGCCTGAATCTTTCACTGCTTCGCTGTATCTAGCTTGGAAATATCACGAAGACTTTACTGCTGGTATCTTGGCGAATGCAAGATGTGGTGGTGATAATGCCCATCGCGGCGCCGTGGTTGGCGCACTCTTAGGAGTTGCTAATGATATTCCTAATTACTGGCTTAAGGATTTAAAGGCTACTGAACTATTGAGCTGAGATTAATACAAATTTACCACTTAGGTCAGACTACCCCCATAGTTTTGAGCATTGAAGTAATGTATGGTATGAGTTGTTTCTTTCTACTAACTATACCACTTAATTCATAGATATTACTTTGCCCTTGTTGTGGGTACTTTATAGAGTTTTTGAGTTCTTCGTTTCCTGCTACTAGTAAGAGAGAGTTATGTGTGTTGATGTCAGTGACTAAGAGTATACTAAAAAATAGATTTTCCTCTTTTCTGTAGGCTTCAAGAGCTTCACTTAGTGCATTTTCATTTTTCCAAAAGTTATCATAACCGAGTTCCTCAATCTGTGAGACGGAGAAACTAATCTCTCCCTCAATATAATTCTTGCAGTCTGAGCGAATAACTAATTCGGGCTTGTTGTGAATAATAACGGATCCAGCAGTGAAGATGATATCAGCTAAAGCTTTAGGTTCAATGCCAGCGATAGGGCTTAGCCAATCTAAAAGTTCCCCTTCAAGCGGAGTGGTGGTTGGACTACTCAGTAAAAGTGTATCAGAAATAATGCCAGCCATCATAATGCCAGCAATATTGGGCTCAGGATTTAACGACTGCGATCGGAATAGGTCTGCAACTATTGAGCAAGTCGATCCGACCGGACGATTGATGAAGAGAATTGGCTGGTCGGTAGGTATATTTCCTAGTTTATGGTGATCCAAAATCTCGGTAATCTGTACCTGACTTGCTCCGTTTACTGCTTGGCTCAATTCGTTGTGGTCAACTAGTGCTATACGTGTCTGGCTAGGGCGGAGGATGTCACTTTTGGAGAAAACTCCAATTAGCTCCTTGCTCTCGTTTAAGACCATATAAAGCGGGTCGTTATTGTTTGCGATTCGTCTTTTAACAGAGGAAATGTGATCCTCTGCGCTGAAGCAGCTCACATTCGGATCTATTAAGTCTTCAATGTGCGCAGCTGTACGTATTATCCAAGAAGTAGTCGCGGAGTCGTAGGGGCTGATTATTAAAGATACGTTACATTCTTTGGCTTTAGCTATGACCTCTTTATCCACTTCAAGTCCACCAGTGATGACGAGTAAACGTACGCCAAGTTCTAGGCACCTTGTTTGTATGTCTTGTCGATCACCTACTACTATAACGCTACTTTCTGAGGGAAGACCTATTTCCTTGTGATGGTTCCCGAACGAAGCGATGTCCATTGCAGCTATACGAACATAAAGCTTCTCTAATTCATTCGGATTATCAATATTGATTACTTCTGCGCTAAGTGAATCAATTATTGATTGCACGGTCGTGTGGACTTGCCGCATAGCTCTAGGTTCACGCGGTTTTGGTATGAAGAATTCACCTAATTGAAAGATGGATAT
>CAJWHF010000048.1 GCA_913041275.1 uncultured Opitutia bacterium | reverse complement strand
AACTCAGCCTATGCGGAGTAATTTTAGGATTCCCCACTTTATTAGCTTCTATAACGAGCTTTTGCAAAAAGCTGGGTACTTCACCAGCAATTGTTCAAAGACGGACTACAACCTAAACGCAACAAAGGACAGGAATCCTATGAATTTCTGGAATTATTCTGGTGAAGATTACTCAAGCACATGGAAAAAGAGAAAGAAAGGACAGCCTTTCTTCACTGTATACAATATAAGTGCGAGTCATGAATCCCGCGCCTTCGGAGATCATGAGGATAAATCCGTGGACCCTGAGGAAATGATTCTCGCACCCTACCATCCGGATCTAATGGAGGTTAGAAATACGTACGCTAAATATGCGAGTGCTATTTCTAAAATGGATGATTTACTAGGGAAAGCGATCGAAAGTCTGAAGCAGGATGGACTCTATGAAGATACCATTATTATCTATAACTCGGATCACGGCGGTGTACTTCCACGAAGCAAGCGTTTTCTCTATTCCAGCGGGATTCACTGCCCCCTAATTGTGCGTATTCCAGAAAATTGGGCCCATCTTTATCCTGAAAATAAGAAGCCAGGCTCTACCATCGATCGAATGGTTAGCTTTATAGATATGCCTAAAACTTGGCTCAGCCTAGCTGGAGTGAAAATGGAAGAACAGTTTCAGGGCAAAATTTTCCTTGGGCTAGAGACCGAGGCAGAACCGGATTACCACTTCTCTTGGCGAGGTAGAGCGGATGACCGTTTTGACTGTGTCAGAGTTATCCGAGACAAACAATTTGCTTACCACAAAAACTATGCGCCCTTTGCTCCCAACGGACAGTACTTAGCTTATATGCACAACATGGAAGCAACAGGGGCATGGGAGCGATACCATCATTCTGGAAAAACCAATGCGGTGACTGGTCGATTCTTCGAACCAAAACCAACCGAAGAATTTTACGACAACTTCAAGGACTTCCATAATATTGATAACCAGATCGATAATCCCTACCACCAGACAAAGATTCAGGAACTAAAGAGGGAGTTACGTCGGCAGCAGCTGAAGTATTTTGATTCTGGGCTCATACCCGAAGAAATGAGAGAGCGTATCACCAAGACAATGAATATTACCGTTTATACCTTCGTTCGTGATCCTGAGCTTTATCCGCTAAGCAAGTACCTTGACTACGCCGATCTAGCCCTTGCTAAGAAGAAAGATAACCTAGAGACCTTCACAATGGGACTCGCAGACATTGATCCAGTAATCAGATACTGGTCTGTAATTGGTTTACTTCTACTTGAAGAACAAGCTAGCTCTGCAATTAAGGAGCTAAAAAAAGTTCTCAACGATCAAAATGAAATCCCTCCTTTTGCTGCATGGGCAATTTACAAAGCTGGAGGGGAATCTTTTGCTAGCGACTGGATGGCTAATGCAATCATCGATCATCCGAAAAACAGAGTATTAGCAAATATTCTCGACTGGATGGGCGTAGAAAGTTTTCCGATACTGTCCATGATTCCAGAAGAAAAGCTACCCAAGCGTGGTCTTCTTAAAGATGTAGTTGCACGCTACAAGGCAGGACATCTATCTACTCAGCTATGTACGCCTTGAGAATCTTTTGTTCTTGGACCGGCTTATCTTGCGGGCCAGTTTCAACGGCTTCGATCTTTTTTACGTTGTCATAGCCCTTGACCACTTTACCGAAAATAGTGTGTTTATCGTTTAGCCACTCAGGCCTACTGGTGGTAATAAAAAATTGGCTACCATTGGTCATAGGACCAGAGTTGGCCATAGCTAACATACCCTCGGCGTCAAAACGAAGCTCTTCACTGAATTCATCAGGAAAGTTTTTTTTCCATATTGATTCTCCCCCAGTGCCAGTCCCTCTTGGATCACCGCCTTGGATCATAAAATCCTTAATTATGCGGTGGAATATTAAGCCATTGTAATAACCGTTCTCAATATGTCCGGTGAAATTGGCTACAGCGAGTGGTGCCACACTGGGCATCAATTCTATAATTATTTCACCCTGCGTCGTCTCGAGAACTATATTAAAATTATCCCGCGTGCGCCACTGATCTGCTGTATCTTGAAAATCCGCCATAGCAGAGTTTTGAGCAGCCTGCATTTCAGCCTGCATGCCTGCCTGGGCATTTTGAATTCGGGCTTGGATAAACTCCTGAAAAGCAGGCATCTTAGCTTCTAGTGCAGCATCTGGGGCCTGCGCAAGGGCTCCTAATACAAACCCCTTGCGAATTGAATCCGCCTCACCAGCGCCAAATCCAAGCTGCCCTAATCCAGACTGCATTACGATGACTACGCCGATTTTTTCTAGTGATGCCGGACTGATGGCAGGTATTTCAGAGGCCTCGCTCTCTAGCGCCTCTGCTCTGGCTTGGGCTTCACCAAATGCAGCTTCCATATCTTCTTGATCAAACTCTGCGATGTTTAGCTCACCGCTTAAACATTTGTGCAAGCCATCAGCCATTGAGTCTAAATCCACTTGGCTCAACTGGAGCGTGGGGACACCGCCACTTTGAGCAGTCAGGTAACCAACAAGCTCGATAAGCTCAGACTCGGAAACTTCCACGGCAACAGCAGGTGGCTGAGGAATTTCTAATTTGGCGTCTTCTTTTTCGGCGATAAGGGGTGTTACCAATAAAAGCAGAGCTGTAATGAAAAGATAGGTTTTTGAGTACATGTAATCAGTATTGTAAGTGTGGTTTATAAATTTCGACAAAGGTTTATAGATTTTTTGCGAAGGTCAATGGAAGATCGAATATAATAGATACTAACTTATCGGGGCATTTTTCAGAGATCGTATCTATCTATTCTCTTCCGCAGTGTTGCTGTGGTAATACCAAGAATATCGGCTGCCTTAACTAGCTTCCCTTCAGTAGCCTCAAGCGCGCGAGCTATAATTTCACGCTCAGCATGCTCGAGTATATTACTTTTATGCGTCGTGCATAAGTCTTGGTAAAGTGTATCAAATAGATCGAGAACTGGTTGGCCAATGATGGCCTCTTCAACAGGCAGGGATTGAATATTCAGGTCTTTTTCCTCGCTGGTAGGGATTTCAGAGCTATCCCCTGTATCTCCAGATACAGCTTGCTTGCCAACGTACTCTAATACCTCCTTTGGAAGATCCTTAGGTAAAATCATTTCTCCTTGTGCAATCACAGCGCTACGGTAGATGAGATTCTCTAGCTCACGAACATTACCAGGCCAGTCATAGTGATTGAGTAGCTTCAGGACTTCAGGGGAAATAGTCTTAGAGTCGGCTTTTTTATCTTGAGCCAGTCTCTTAAGGACGAAGTCGATAAGTAGTGGAACATCTTCTCTACGCTCACGAAGAGGTGGCAACTGAATCCGCACTACGTTGAGACGATAGTAAAGGTCCTCGCGAAAGCTCTTTTCTTTAACCATCTCCTCTAGAGGTTTATTCGTTGCCGCGAGCATACGGACTCTGACTTTAATCGTCTCACTACTACCTACGCGCTGAATCTCACCTTCCTGTAGGGCACGAAGGATCTTGGTTTGTGTGGCTAACGCCATATCACCGATCTCGTCTAAAAAAATAGTCCCCCCATCACAGAGCTCAAACTTCCCTATACGCTGATTTGTTGCGCCGGTAAAAGAACCCTTCTCGTGGCCGAAAAGTTCGCTTTCGATTAGGTTCTCTGGTATGGCTGCGCAATTAACAGCAATATATGGCTTCTGCGAATATAGGCTGTTCTGATAGATAGCCCGCGCAATGAGCTCCTTACCCGTTCCACTTTCGCCGGTTATCATAACAGTAACGTCACTGGCTGCTACCTGGCCAATCATTTTAAATACTTCCTGCATCGCAGGAGAGCTACCGATAATACCACCCTCTATATCTTCTTTAGATACGGGAGATTTATCCTTTTTATTACCCGATTCCCCCAAGCCTTTCGAAGCAGTAATCGCCGATTCGGTCAAAGATAGGATCTCTTTCAAATCGAAGGGTTTCATAATGTAATCGAAGGCCCCAAACTTCATCGCCTCTATCGTAGTCTGCGTAGTACCGTAAGCCGTCATCAAAATGATCATGGCATTAGGATTAATCCCGCGCAGATGTTGCAACGCTTCCATACCACTGATCCCGCCCATACGATTATCTAAGAGAATAACATGCGGGCTATGCTCTTTTGACATAATTAGTCCCTCTTCTCCACTGGCAGCTTCGAGCACTTCATACTCGCGAGTGGAAAGAACCCGCTTAAGAGAGTATCGGAGGTCGTTGTCGTCGTCAATAATCAGGACCTTATGTGAAATCTGTGTGTTACCCATAATCTAAAATAAAAAATTTAATAAAAGTATCTTATTACCGATACATACTGGATATCTAGTCGATAGTTATAGTATCCATACGCGACTTTAAAGTCTCTGCAGCCTTTGTAGAGCAGGAATCTGCGTCAATACCGTCATCGAGGTAATCGATACGCACGTCGATCCGACTAAAGGGATAGGGAAGATAGAATCTATCCCAACTCTTTAAGCGCCAAGCTTTGCTATGATTAAAGGAAAGAAGAACAACAGGAGCTCCAGTGTTCTTCGCGATATTTACTGCGCCCGGCTTCATATCATAAAGTGGCCCTCGTGAACCATCTGGCGTAACAGCTACATCAAATCCTTGCCTTTGTATCGCGATGAGCTCGCGCAAAGCTTGCGAACCTCGTTTATAACGCGAACCTCGTACGGGAGTAATACCTAAATACTGAATGAATTCGGATAGCCAAGCGCCATCCTGGCTAGCACTAATAAGCGCCGCGAACTTACGCTTGCGAAAGTAGCGCCTAAAAAAGATGGGCGCAGAAAATAAACGATTATGCCAAAAGATGAGAACTACAGGTTGGGGGGCATTAAATAAATATGACTTTACATCAGATCCGAAATTAAAGCGTAGAGTTCGTCCCCATAACAGCATCAATGAAACCATAACTAAAAGTGATGAATGCTGGTACCATTTAAGTCCTGAATGCGTAGTATCGAAAGATGACATTTAATAGATTAATTATATAAATTAGAGCTAACTGGCAATGACCTTTGTAGGGGCTTGACCCATCAAGCTCAAGTAACATCGTCCTTAGCTTAATGACAGCTCAAAAATCTTGTAACAATTCAATGGAAGAGATAGTAGCTCTGTGCAAGCGCCGGGGTTTCATCTTTGCCTCGTCCGAAATCTATGGCGGTTACAACGGTTTCTACGACTACGGCCCACTGGGCGTGGAGCTTCGTAATAATATAAAGCAAGCTTGGTGGCGCGATTTTGTACAGCGCCGAGAAGATATCGAAGGCCTCGACTCCACAATTATAATGCATCCCAAGATATGGAAGGCGTCTGGGCATGTCGATGGTTTCTCTGACCCTCTAGCGGACTGCAAAGAGTCTAAAAAACGGTACCGAGCTGACCAACTTTTTATCGCGCCGGTCATCCTAGACGGTGAGTCCTTCGGCTACGTTGCTTTCGTGGAAGGCACGGATGCCTCCAGCGTGGTGAAGCGAGCTAAAAAGCTTCGCGACAGCGTTGATAAGAAACAGGCTGAACTCGATACAGAGACACTTGCCAACGAACACACTGAGTTCACTGAGGCCACAGAAGAGCAGCGCGCGCTGACCCTAGCACCCGAAGCTACAACTGTCGGCACCCTAACCGCCCCTAGGGAATTTAAGCTCATGTTCGAAACAAAGGTGGGCCCGCTAGCCGATGATTCTGCTACCGCATACCTCCGACCCGAAACAGCCCAGGGCATTTTTTCCAATTATAAAAATATAGTTGATACTGGAAGAGTGAAAATTCCTTTTGGCATCGCACAAATTGGCAAGGCCTTCCGCAATGAGATCACGCCACGTAACTTCATATTTCGATCTAGGGAGTTCGAACAAATGGAAATTGAATACTTTATAGCACCGGAGGCTGACTGGAAAAAGCTACATCGCGATTGGCTAGACCAATGTATCGACTGGCTCGTATCGATCGGTCTACCTCGCGAAAGCATCACTGAAGACGTCCATAAAAGCGAAAAACTCGCTTTTTATTCTCAGGCAACAACAGACTTGATGTTCGAATTTCCGCATGGCCAACAAGAACTCTGGGGTGTCGCTTGCCGCAGTGACTACGACCTAAAGCAGCACCAAGAACACTCAGGCAAGTCTATGGAAATATTCGACGAAGTCAGTAAGAGCAAGTATGTCCCCCACGTCATAGAGCCCTCACTCGGCGTCGACCGTACTCTCCTAGCCGTACTCTCCGCCGCATACACGGAGGACGAAGTACCTAACGACAAGGGCCAGGTTGAAAGACGTGTCCTACTGAAGTTTAGCCCAAAAATTGCTCCAGTAAAAGCCGCGGTATTTCCATTGCTCAAAAACAAGCCGGAGTTGGTCGAGCACGCGCAAGCGCTCTATAAAAAATTACAGCGCCGCTGGAACGTATTCTACGATGCCTCCGGCGCGATCGGCCGTCGCTACCGTCGCCAAGACGAGATTGGGACACCTTTTGGTATAACGATTGACTTTGATACTATAGAAAAAGACGGCACAGTTACGCTACGCGACCGAGACACCTGTGAACAACGTCGCGTAACGGAGGCCGAATTGATTAACTTCTTAGAAGAACAAATCGATAGCTAATAATATCGGCCTGAAATAAGACTTACTTTGCTTAGGCAGAAGTACTTTATAACATGCCTAATTACGCCCTAAGATCAGCCAAAAAATAAAACAAGCCCTCCGAACGCTCGGAAGGCTTGTTTAGTAAATGGTGCCAAGGGGCAGATTTGAACTGCCGACAAAAGGCTTATGAGTCCTCTGCTCTACCACTGAGCTACCCTGGCTATCGATAAACGGGTAGAAAACTCTCCAAATCACTCAAGTCAAGCGATCAATAACCAAAGATGACTCCCATTCACTGGAAGTCATTTTGTAAATTTAGATAAAATACAGCAGCAGGCTGTTATTACACTACACGCTTCTTATGACGATTTGACTTCAAACGCTTGCGGCGCTTGTGGTTGTTCATCTTTAGACGACGTTTTTTCTTAAGGTTACCCATATATAAAATTAATTATTGAAATAGTTGGAACGTGGAAGGAGTCAGAAATGATTGTGCGTGTAAAGCGTTTTTTCAAATGAGTTGCGTAGCGTGATCAGCCCTAATTGAGGTAAAAGCAGACTGAACTAAGGAGATTGTGGGTGCATCTGTACTAAAATGGATAGTTTCCTGATTAGGAAGCCCGTAGAGTTGCTCAATAAGTTGCACACCACTAGAAGCATTAGTGACAAAAACTGCCTCGGCATCGAGTAAAGTCTTCGGAGTATAGAGACCACTTTTAATCTCCAGATCCTTATTTGAGAGTAAAGCAGTCCTGGTCACTCCAGGGAGGATTCCTGTCTCCAGCGATGGGGTATAGATGTGTCCTCCTTTGACAAAGAAAAAATTAGCTGATGTTGTTTCGGCGAGATGGCCTTTAGAGTCAACACGTAGGATGTCGTAGTCGCCCCGATTTCTAGCAAGACCCATCAGATGCATTGCTTCCATATAATTATGTGTCTTGTGACCAACGAGTGTAGAGCGATCGAAGATCGGGCAGCTCTCATCTAATCTTAGACGACGATTACTGGGCGCTGTGATTTGTTCACGAGAATAGACATATAGCTGCGATCCTACAGATTCTTTCATTAAAGAGATCTTAAGTATACCTTGATCTAATGCAGACTCACACACATGAGTACGCAGAGCAGAAAGAACCGCATTCTCGGCTGGTAGAGGGAGCGCAAAGTATCTCGCAGATTTACTTAGCCGGGCCCAATGATAATGCCAAAAGTCAATCTTCCCCTCGGCATAATGCATAGTTTCGAAAATACCAAAGCCATGGGCAAAAGCAGAATCAG
>CAJWHF010000047.1 GCA_913041275.1 uncultured Opitutia bacterium | reverse complement strand
GATTCACCTCTTGTTGATTCAGGCGCTCGCGTAAAAAGCGAGGATCTACCCAGCGCGATTAGTAATTACAAGGAACAGAACATCATAGGCGATGCTCCTGATCTGGGGGCTTATGAATATGGTGCTCCTAGGTATTGGATACCAGGGCGAAAGACTGCGACAGCCTCTTCTCCTGTGCCTAAAGACGGCGGAAAGGATGTCCCTCTAAACGCAGACCTTATGTTCCTGGAAGCTTATAATTCTGACCATCACCAAATTTTGCTAGGAGAATCACCCGATTCATTAAAAAGAATTGCCTCTATAAAAGATTCAAAAACAAATGTGATAACGCCTAAAAAACTAAAACCTCAGACTACTTATTATTGGCGTGTTGACGCTTACACTCCGAACGCAGAAAAAACGATACAAACTGGCGATATCTGGAGCTTCTCTACGAGTTTAAAATGAATATATTTAAACAAAAAATCTATTAGTAACCTATGACAAAATATCTTTTATCCCTTATAAATATGAAAAAAACCACACCCCTAGCCATAGTTATTACTTCAGCGTGCTTATTTATTAATTTTTCGCTATCCTTGAGTGCAAAAAATTACGAAGCAAATTGGGAATCACTAGATTCTCGCGAGACACCTAGCTGGTATCCTGATGCGAAATTTGGGATCTTTATTCATTGGGGCCTTTACTCAGTCCCTTCGTTCTCTCAACGCGGTACATATAGCGAATGGTATTGGCATGCAAAAGACGGTGATAAAACTGGCAAACATCAAGCTGCTGTTGCCCGAGGAGATATAACAAATGATTTCCATAATCGGGTATATGGAGAAGATTTTGAATATGCTGACTTTAGGCCGTTATTTACTTGTGAAATGTTCGAACCAGATGATTGGGCAGAGGTTTTCAAGCGTAGCGGCGCTAAATATGTAGTTCTTACATCAAAACATCATGATGGGTACTGTTTGTGGCCTAATAAAGAAGCATCTGAGAGTTACGGCATGGCATGGAATAGCGTTGAATCCGGACCGAAGCGCGACCTGATGAGAGATTTAGGAGAAGCGGTTAAAGATGCAGGATTAAAAATGGGGCATTATTACTCTATATGGGATTGGTTTAATCCACTCTGGCCAGAAAAAGATCAACCCACTTACCGCGGTAAACCCTGTAATGAAGAAACTTTAGATAATTACATCAAGAAAGTCATGTACCCACAATTTAAAGAACTTGTTCTAGATTATGAACCCGCATTAATTTTCTCAGATGGTGATTGGTGGATGGATGATGAGAAGTGGCAAACCAAGCCCCTACTAGCATGGCTTTTTAATAATGCCCCAAACAAAGAAGAGGTTGTAATCAATGATCGTTGGGGAAAAGTTCGCACAAAGCACGGCGGCTATTATACCACTGAATATGGTTCAGGATTTAGTGACCCCAATATACTTTGGGAAGAAAATCGTGGAATAGGAAAATCCTTTGGATATAATAGAGCTGAGCATTTTGACGATTACAACTCGACGGAATTACTAGTTTATATGCTCTGTGACATCGTCTCACGGGGTGGCAACTTCCTCCTAGACATCGGTCCGACTGCGGACGGTCGAATACCAGTAGTTATGCAAGACCGACTAATTAAAATCGGTAAATGGCTAGAGGTAAACGGGGAAGCAATATTTGAAACACGTCGATGGAAAAGAGACTGCCAATGGGGAGAAGGAGAAATTGTGGAATATACTAAACAAGAATTCCACAAAGGAGTCCCAGATCCGATCATTGAAATGGCACGCTACCCTCGCGAAGGCCAAGCACGTAAAGAGTGCTATTTCACGAGTAAGGGTGACACAGTCTATGCACTAATTACTAAACTGCCCGATAGTGATACTTTTACACTTAAGGACTTCGAATTAAGTTCCGAATCAAATGTTGAGATGTTAGGTTTTGAGGGTACACTTACATACCAATCCGAAGGAAATAACACCATCATTACCCTACCCAATTTCAATCCTAGCACGATGCCTTGTGATCACGTCTACACTTTAAAACTAAGCCATGTGCGTTAACTTTCAAGTAAGTGCAGCATAGACCAAACAATACAAATTTATGACAGGAAGCTCATTATATACCCTAGCCCTTGGCTTACTCTTTACTACTGCGATACACGCTAAGCAGCCGAATATTCTATTTATTTTCGCAGACGACCACAGCTACGAAGCTATTGGCAAACTAGGTATTCTAGATATCGAGACGCCTAATATTGATAGGCTGATGGAAGCAGGGACATCCTTCACACATGCTTACAATATGGGCTCTTGGACTGGAGCAGTTTGTATTGCAAGCCGCACCATGCTCAATACAGGTACTACAGTTTGGCGTGCGCCGCGTAACCGACGAACCTTCAATGAGCAAGTTCAGGCTGGTTCTACTTGGTCCCAACTTCTAAAAGCCGCAGGTTACCAAACTTATATGACTGGGAAATGGCACCTGCCCTCAAATGCTTCAGATATCTTTGATGTGGTAGCAGATGTCCGCCCTGGAATGCCTGAAGATTTTCCAGAAGGATACAAACGTCCTCTAGATGAAGCAGCCTATGATGCGGGCTGGAAACCATGGGAGCACAAATGGGGTGGATTTTGGGAAGGCGGAACACACTGGAGCGAGATTATAGCAGACCATGCCCAAGAATTTCTAGTGGAAGCTTCTAAGAGTTCCTCGCCATTCTTTATGTATTTAGCCTTTAATGCTCCACACGATCCGCGCCAGTCACCAAAAGATTATGTGGATCGATACCCTCTCGATCGGATTGAGCTACCGTCTAACTTCACCGAAGAATACCCCTATAAAGATGGAATTGGCTGCGGACAAGATTTACGCGACGAAGACTTAGCGCCTTTTCCTCGAAGCGAATATTCAGTCAAAGTAAATCGCCAAGAGTATTACGCGATAATCACGCACATGGATGACCAAATCGGGCGTATTTTAGATGCTCTAGATGAGAGTGGAAAAGCCGATAACACCTACATTTTCTTCACAGCAGATCACGGCTTAGCTGTGGGACACCACGGATTGCTCGGTAAACAAAATATGTACGAACACAGCCTCCGAGTCCCCTTTATTGTAGTTGGTCCAGATGTCGAAAAAGGCGCGAGCAAAAAGCAGTCTATCTATCTACAAGATATTATGCCCACAACATTAGAAATGGCTGGTGCACTTGTTCCCGAATCAGTAGAATTTAAAAGTTTACTACCCCTTATCCGTGATGAAACGACGACGCACTATGAAAGTATATATGGTTGCTACAAGGAGGACCTCCAACGGGCTATAATCTCTGAGGACTATAAGCTGATACTCTATCCTAAGATTGATGTCATGAGATTATATGATCTAGAAGCAGATGCCAAAGAGGTAGTCGATTTAGCATCAGATCCAAAATATGCGAAGACTCTTCAGCGATTATTGGGTGAATTCAATAAACTTTCCATCGAGCTAAGTGACCCACTGGAACTCGTTCAGTAATCATTACGTTTCTAACAAATCACTTTGTTACTTAGATGTATATCTAATCTGATAGATTAGTATCTTATTTTGTTGAGCGCATGGGTTAATTTCTGTGCATTATCGTACCTAAATACAAAAGATGGATATTCTGACACCAGAAAAGGCACGAGAGACCACCGTATACCCAGAGTTCATTTCGAAGAATGGAGTAGAGGGAAAATACTACGTACACGAGCACGACCCTGCTAAAAAAAGTGACGTACGGGTAGTGTGCGCAGGCATGGAACTATGTCAGCAAGCTTATAGCATCGACCGTAAAGGATTTGAGTACTACGCAATCGAATATATCGCTAGTGGGAGTTGCGAGCTTAAGCTAAATGGCAAGAATTTTGAAATCAGTTCGGGTTGCTGTTTCGTATACGGCCCTAATACGCCACATAAAATTACGACGGTAGGCGATTCTCCACTCAAAAAATACTTTGTTGATTTTGATGGCCCTAATGCCCTTACCAAGATGAAAGAATTCAACCTCATTGAAGGAAGCGTGTTCTACATTGGCGAACAAAGGTGGGTACAGGATATCTTTGACCAATTTGTTGAGAGCGGGGAATTACAACGCAGTGAAGCTACCCCTCTAGTGGAACAACTACTTAAATTATTATTTGTTCGCCTAGGCATCGATCAGCAAAAGCCGGGAATAATGCAGTCCTTCTCAAACGAGACATTTACCCATTGCTGGCGCTATATACACGACCACTACCTTGAAACAAATACAATTGTAGAGGTTGCCGATGCATGCTCGGTAAATAAGGTTTATGTAGCGCGTTTATTTAAGCGCTACGCAAAGGAAACTCCCTTCAAGCTGCTAACACGGCTAAAGATTAAGCATGCTGCTAGAATAATCTTAGAGCAAAACCTACCAGTGAAACAGGTAGGAGCATTTGTTGGCTACTACGATCCATACCACTTTTCGCGTGTTTTCAAAAGAGTCATGGGCATCTCACCGAAAAACTATGCTTACTTGATTAAGCGTGGCGCTCTAAAAGAACTACCTGAATAATAAAATAAAAATTTGACCTGAACTTTTACAGCGCAGGTGTACTATCGCTTAAGCTCTACAATTATTCGATACTACTAATTTTGATGACTAGTCTAAGCGTCATATTATTAAAGCTCTATAAATCCTGTGGTTTACTGCCCAAGCTTATGCTAGTTGGCTGTGGCATTACCTTAGTGTTAGGTTCTCTAAGCGCTCAGCCACGTACAAGTGGATCTCATAAAATGCGTGAACATGTATCGACAAAGATCAGTGATTGGGAGCCTATTAGAGCTACCGAGTCACTAAACTTTAGTCCTAAAGTAAGTTTTAGGCGGGGCGAAAATGAAATGCAAGTACAAGCAAATGCCATCCCACTGCATAAGGTAGGACGTTTTCCAAATCGCCGTAACCCGCACACTATTCGTGAACAGAACCTATCTTTTACACTTCCGCTCAGGCCTATACCACTTGAAAAGCCCATACCACTTCACAACGAAAGTGGGCGCGGCGCACCCAACACACCTTTTGGTATAGCAGCAAATGGAGTCCTCTTTGACCCAGGCACTGCGGAATATTTTCTAGGTGACCGCGACGGTGATTGGAATTATGAGGCACTAAGTGGTTCAGTCATTCTTGGCCTCGATACCCACCACGGACATGTTCAACCAAATGGGTCTTACCATTACCACGGCCTACCTACTGGACTTCTAGAAAAACTTAAGATCAGCCCAGGGGGACACTCGCCACTTATTGGCTTCGCAATGGATGGCTACCCAATCTACGCTCTTTACGGTTATCGTGATGCTGAAAATCCAAAGTCTGCTATCATTAAATTAAGAAGTAGTTGGCAGGTCAAAGGTGGCAAACGCCCTGAAATAGGTAAAAATCCAGGCGGCAACTATGATGGCACATTTAGCAGGGACTATGAGTATATAAAAGGGTCAGGAGACCTCGATGAATGCAATGGGCGCTTTACTGTCACTAAAGAATACCCAGGAGGCACCTATGCTTATTTTTTGACTGAGCGTTGGCCTGTCATCCCACGATACTTCCGCGCAGAGCCATTAAAGCTAAGAGGGGCTCGTGCTCGCCCTTAATCGGCGTAAACCCGATACATTTAGATATCATTTTTTGATAAATGAAAGTATGCATCCAACCAATGCATGAGAAGTAAAACGCATTCCTTATAATTTCACAGCTTTACAAGTTAAGCTCCTTGTTTAACTCTAAAATATGCCTGATCCGAAAAATGAGATCGCACGACTGCGTGCACTTATCGCCCAGCATGATCGTCATTATTATAAAGACGCGCAGCCTGTAATTGGCGACCAAGCATATGACAAAATCAAGGCTGATTTAGCCGCATTAGAAACTACTCATCCAGAGATTAGCTCGGCAAAATCTCCCTCGCAGTCGGTGGGTGACGACAGACTGGAAGCATTTAAGAGCTACCGGCATCGACTGCCAATGCTTAGCCTAGATAATACCTATAACTCGGAAGAACTGATCGAATTTGGGCGGCGCCTAGAAAAGCGTTTTTCCGAGCAATCACTCACTTATCTAGTCGAACCGAAAATAGATGGCGTCGCCGTCAGCCTAACCTACGAGGCTGGAAAGCTTGTACGCGCACTCTCACGAGGAAACGGTGTGGAGGGCGACGACATAAGCCAAAATGTACGTCATATAAAGGGGCTTCCTGATAGAATAGAAGATGCACCTAGTGTGATCGAGGTTCGAGGGGAGATTTATATGCGCCATGTAGAATTCGAGCGAATCAATGCCGAGCGAGAAACCGAGGGCAAAGCGCTCTACGCTAATCCGCGTAACCTAGCCGCAGGCACTGTAAAATTACTCGACCCATTAGAATCAAGCCGTCGCAAGCTCGACCTCGTCCTTTATGGAATTGGTGCCACCGAACCTAATAACTTCTTTAGTACGCAGTCCGAAATTCAACAAAAGCTTAAAGATTGGAAGTTTCCAGTATTAGAAAAATTCTGGATAGCTAGTAGCATCGAAGAATCGTTGGAGTGTATTGAAGAGCTCGATAGTATACGGCAGAGCTTCTCTTATCCAACCGACGGAGCGGTTATCAAACTCAATAACATCGCCCAACAACGAGAAGCTGGATTCACATCGAAATCACCTCGTTGGGCGATCTCTTACAAATTCGAGGCAGAGCGTGCGGAAACTTTACTCAAAGATATCAGCTTACAGATCGGTCGTACAGGAGCCGTGACACCTGTAGCCATTTTAGATCCTGTTCAGCTAGCTGGGACTACCGTCTCACGTGCCACCCTCCATAATGAGGACGAAATCCTGCGTAAGGATATACGCCCCGGCGACACTGTCCTGGTCCAGAAAGCAGGTGAAATCATTCCTCAGGTGCTTGGAGTCAATCTCGAAAAACGACCTCCCAATAGCCAAGCCTTCGACTTTGGTGATCACCTAAAAGAACTCGGCATTGAGGCTCAGCGTGACCCCGACGAAGCTGTTTGGCGCATTGTGGGCAAAGAAGACCCCATCCGCTTAAAGCGCGCCCTTGAACACTTCGCTGGACGTAGTTGCATGGACATAGATAATCTTGGGATCGCCGTCATAGAGCAACTCGTCAACCGTGGACTAGTTACTGCAATCCCAGAACTCTATACTCTGAGCCAAACAGATGTCTTAACCCTCGAAAAGTTCGCAGAAAAGTCTGCTCAGAATCTAATCGTCGCTATCGAATCGAGCAAGAAGCGCGAACTATGGAAACTCATCCACGGCTTAGGTATTCCCCATGTAGGCAAGCAGTCTTCCAAAGATCTAGATACTAACTTTGACTCACTCGATACTATTTTCGAAGCTACTACAGAGCAACTAGAAGCAGTAGAAGGCCTAGGTAGCATTATGGCGCAAAGCATCAACAATTGGTTTAGTGATACTGATAATAAAGAGCTTATCACGCAACTTAAGTCGCACGGATTAAACTTTAAAAGTAGCCGGCAGGCTCCTCTAGGTGGCGCGCTATCAAATAAAACGATCGCTTTGACTGGGAGCCTTCCAAGTATGACTCGTGATGAAGCAACCCAGTTAATTGAGGCTGCCGGTGGGCGCACCAGTTCGACTGTCAGCAAAAAGACCGATTATCTACTCTGCGGGGAAGCGAGTGGCTCAAAATATATCAAAGCTGAGAAACTTAATATTGCCATATTAGATGAGAAAGCATTTCGACGACTATTAGACTCAGAATAAACGAATAATTGATCTTCTTATTTCCCTACTAAAAACATTTTTTGTTTATTCTAGTCCTTCGGTACTACGATCGTATAGTTATCTTAGCTATTTCCGTTGACTTTACAGTCTAGGCGGACATTCATGCCGAGCTTAATTTATTCCCGCC
>CAJWHF010000046.1 GCA_913041275.1 uncultured Opitutia bacterium | reverse complement strand
ATCCAGGAGCAACTGGTCCAGATCTTGCCGTTAGGGATGCCGAGATTCGGCTAGTTTTTAAGGACAATTCGGGCTACTACATCTCTGATGCTAAAGCAGTTAATTCTGGTGCCGGTATTTATTTTAATGCGTTGAGCGAGAGTTACCGACGCTATAATCCTAGCCAACCAAGCGTTGGGGCGATTAATACCATCGGCGACCCCGCCCATCCTTCGTTTAAGGGCATCACCTTCGCCGGCTTTTATTTAAAGGCAGTGCGCGGCAGTGACTTCCAAAGCGGCACAAATATTGGTGTCACGCAATTTACTGTTAGAGCGAGCAAGAATTAATAATCTGATTATGAGAAACTATAAACTTAAACCTACAAAAAGATATTCTAAGCGAGGTGGCTTTACTCTAATAGAATTGCTTACCGTCATCGCTATTATTGCTATTTTAGGCGCGATACTAATTCCTTCTGTTGGCAAAGTAAGAGCGCGCGCAAAGGAGGCATCGAAACTCTCAAATTATAGACAGTTCTTTATTGCTAATACAATGTATTCCGCAGACAACGATGGATTTTCTGTTACCACCGTTGATAAAAGAGATGAAGAATATCGTATGACGACATATGTAGCTAATCCAGGCAATAGCGATCCTCATTGGACCTGGCTACTCGCACCTTACCTAGATGTACCTACTCAGGGTCAGTGGTTGTCTTGGTTAGCTGACATATACATTAATCCCTATTTTGAGGACTATGATCCTACAAAGAGATGGCTAATCGGCTCTGGATTAAATACTCGTATCAGATTACCCGATAGTAGTCTTATGAATGCATTTTGGGACAGTTGGCGGCCTGGAGATGTGAATTCTGGCGCTACCCTCCTGTCGGCAGTTACTCATCCGGAGTACCGTATTTTTATTGGTGATACAGAAGAGGAATATCACATAAGTAATTCAGATCATATAGATACTACGCAACACGAAGGTAAAGGAATGTTTGTCCTATTTGACGGAAGTGTTGTCTTCTATGACCAAGAGGAAGCGGTATTAGCGTTTACTGATCCATTTCAACTAAGAGGTCGTTAAGATCATGGTTAAGGTGTTTCGTAGCATTTGATTAAGCTAGACTAAGCCTTATAAGTTGATTATGACTTTCGCTTACTCCGAGAATGAGCTAGTATAAAGGCATGTATCGCCAGCTAACGCTTTTTGTTGTGCCTCTTGCTCTTCTAGGCGGTGACCTTGATGACTATATTAAGCAATACGAGGGTCGCTGGATAGGCGAATACACGATTCATTCCCCGGCCACGAATTTCACCGAAAGCTTCCCCGTGGAGCAGCGTTACTGGATAGAGGATGGGCAGCTGCGCGGCCTATCAGTTTCGGATACCGATCGTGGTATGCAAACAGCAAAGTCGCGGACTTTTGTGGAAGAGGGCGTAGTCTGTTCGGAGGTGACTACTGGAGATACTACAGAAAAATATATTGGAGCCCTGCATGAGGGCGGGCTCGTTTGGTTGCCCTCGAATTTAAAGAGGGCTAATGACTATCAAATGAAAGAATTCTTCGTAAGAAAAGCGCAGCAGCTGTGGTTGCATACCGATGGCTTTGACAGCTACGTTTATCGAGAAGGCTTAGGACACTTAGTCTATCGAGGGAGGCTACTGTTTATTCCAGAAAAGTAACTAATTCCTAGGGATTTCTCTGATAAGTTGCTCGCGGAGTCCTGGTTCTATTTCGGTACCCTCAAGCCACTGCAGTACCTCACTAGGCTGGTTATTTGCCCAATTACGCACAGTCGCTTCTAGTCGTTCCAGGCGGCGGTTGGGCTCTCCAATGGAATTGGCCCATATCGCCGCCGCTTCGGGTTCAAAGCGTTCAATGGATTTACTAAAGCCGTCGATAGCGGCATCTTTTAGCGGACCTGCCGACATTTGGCTAAGCCATTCGGAGGCAGCGATAGAGTCGCTCTGCGCCCAGACTTGCATCAAGCGCGAGTTGTTTTCTTCGGAATAGAGAGGGTCGGAAGGTGGCAGATTAGCCAACCACTGCGCCGTGGCTACTGGGTTCTGCTCAGCTCGTCCGAGTATATGTGCATCGACTCCTGCTCCACTAGAATGGTCGGCAATAACCATCTCACGAACTATGGCTTCTGCATCTTCTGGTGATTGCTTACTAAAGGTACGGATAGTGTCATTGAGAAGATCGTAGTCCCCATAAAATTCGGCTTCTTGGAAAGCCCAGATGCTAGCTGATTGAGGATCTTGCTTGAGCCAAGCGCTGGTTAATGCGCGGGTAGCCTCATGGCGTATAGGGCCGCTTGGTAGTCCAGAGACCCATTTAGCTGCGGCTTGTGGGTCAGATTCAACCCACTTAGATGCTAGCGAATTCGAGGCCGTTAGTTTGCTTCCGTCACTTGCCATGCCGTCGATCCAGTCGGCGGCAGCTTCTGGCGCAGTCTCTGCCCATAGATTTATACCACTCTGAAGTGTTTCTAGGCGGGCAAGGCCTTGAGCGTTGGATTCTAGCCACAGGAGGGCCGATTCGGAGTCTTCTGCCGCCCAGAGTGCAACGACTTCAAGCATGCCGCGTAGTTGATCGGTTCGCGCGTTTTGCGACTGTATCCAACGCATTGCAGCTTCGGGGTCTTCTTCAGCGCGGCGCCTTGTCTCTAAAATAAAAGGATCCCTGGTGGGTGCGGGTGCGGACAATTCACTAACTGCCTCAGGCTCGACTAATGTTCTACGAGATGTATTTTCTGCTGGGGTTTTTGGCTGATCTTTTTCTTGCTGATTAGCGGATATACTGGTGTCCTTTTGTGCTCGCCTAACTAGTTCCCAAGTCTGGTAAAAATGGAGTGCCTCTTTCTGTATTTTTGGTAAATAAGGCCAGACTGCCAGTGTCGCCAAAATAGAGAAGGCAAGTAGAAGAAAGAATCTAAAGAAGCAGCGCATTGTGATTAGCTGAGGTTAAAGAAGTTGAGCGTATTGGCTGTGGTTTGCTCCGCTAGTTCCCCTACAGGCACGGCAAGATTTTGCGCACAATATTCGGCTATATCTCGCAAATAAGCGGGCTCGTTCTGTTTGCCTCGATGTGGTTCGGGCGCCAGGTAGGGGCAATCGGTTTCGAGCATGAGACGTTCGATGCCCTGTTTTCGCAGAGCATCACGCACATTTTTTGCACTCTTATAAGTGGTAATGCCTGTGAAGGAGGCCCTGCCGCCACGCTCATGAATGGACTCGATTTCTTCGGGGCCATAAGTAAAGCAGTGAAAAACGATGCGCGACCAACTGATGTCAGACTCATCGATTAGCTTCATGCAGTCTTTATATGCCTCGCGGCAGTGAATAATAACGGGGCAATCAAGTTCCGCAGCTAACATTAGTTGCTGCCGAAATGCAGCTTCTTGCAAAAGTATGCTCTCGCCGGCTTGAATGGGATCCTTCGGTAAATGGTAGTAATCAAGGCCGATTTCGCCGAGTGCACACGGGGCAAAAGGAGGCATGAAAAAAGTGCTTAACTGGCTGACAGATGTCACCCAGTCTGCGTCCACATAGCAGGGGTGTAAGCCAACTGTGTAGTTAACCATCTTAGTCTTTGCCTTGTGCATTTCACGATAGGTCACCCAATCTGCTGGCGAGGTGCCAACAGTGATGAATCGCTTTATACCTGCGGCTTGCGCACGATCAAGGACGGGGCTTAATTCACCCTTATCTTTGAAGCCTTTCAAGTGGCAGTGGCTGTCTATTAGCTCCATGAATTCAAATCTCTTCTGATCGGGTTGGACCTTTTAATAATACCCAGATGATAACTAGCGAAGACCAATAAGTAATGCCTCCTACTATTTCGTGCATTAGGTGGTAATGTTCCATAAGTGTGGGTGCCAACAATACAATTATGACGATACGTATTACATTAAAAGCAAACCCTATTATGGCTCCAGCTAGCACATACAGACTAGTGCTAGGAATACTCGAGCCCCTATGAATCGCCAAAAGTAGACTCAATAGAAGGCTGGTTAAAATAACCCCAAAGCCATTACACTCAGACGCCACATGAAAAGAGTGCTCATTTACCAAGAGGAGTAGCATTGGTGGTGCACTCCCCTCGCGAGCCACGCCGAGTTCCGAACTCTGCCCAAGTAAGTCGAGAATATGACTGCTCCATTGCCCTGCTAAGGATCGTAAGGGCCAGTCCATCGGCTCCATGTAAATACTCAGAAATAGAAAAATTAATAGCGTGGTGGCTACTGTACGAGTCAACCGCTGCGTGCCCTCGCCGAACACGAAGCGCACACCTGCAGCCAGCGCACAACAGTAAGCTGGCACTATAACTAGGCCTATCCATTCGGGTAAGCCTAAATATTTCCCGAGACTACTTATAATTAAGAAACCATATGCCGCCAGTAACGCACGCCGGGCAGAAGGATTCATCTCAAGTGGATTATTTACTTCGATTCCTCCAAAGCGTACAATTAATACACTTGCAAGGCAGAGCACAGCAAGTGCGTGCAAGACACGGCTCTGATCGTAGGCGGTCTGCGCAAACCACACGGTGAGAGGCCAGAGTGCGATCACGAGGAGGCCCAGCAAAAGACAATGTAACCAAAAGTCTTGGTGGCGGCACTTTTGGCGAAAACTAGCAGCTAGTTGTTTTCGGATTGGCATTTTTAACTAGCATTCAGAGCACCTAGGTAATGACAAATTGAAAAATACTTATCCTCCCGATAGGCGACCCTTTTCTAGGTCGACTTATTTGTCTAAGCCTAGTTTCTTCATCTTTGGCTCGAGGATACCGCGCACGTAGCGATCATTCGGATTCTTATCAGCATAATTTTGATGATAGTTCTCCGCAGGATAGAAAATATCAAGGGCCTTGATTTCAGTGGCAATTAACTGTCCAGTATTAGCTTCGTGCGCAGTCCTGCTGGCCTGAATCACCTTGTTTTCGGCATCATTTTTATAAAGAAGTATACTACGGTATTGAGGACCAAAGTCTGGCCAGACTCCATCGCTGCGACTGGCGTCATGGGTCGACCAAAAGAAATCGATTAACTCGCGGTACGTAACCACATCCGGATTATAAACTACTTTGATCACTTCTGCGTGCGTAGTCTGCCCCTTAGATACTTTATTATAAGTTGGAGCTGCTTCGCTGCCACCAGCGTAGCCACTTATTGCTTCGTGGACCCCATCAATCTCCTCGTAGGCAGCCTCTAGGCACCAGAAGCAACCGGCGCCAAGCACGGCTTCGCTCATATCCGGAGGACGTTCATTTGTAGCGGGTCGTAAATCCTCGGTGCTCTGTTGAGCGCTGCACCCTGCGCCCAAAAGAGTGGCTGTAATAAAAGTAAAATAATAGATACCTAAATTCATAATTAATCGGGATAGTCTTTAGCCATAGCGCGAGTGCATGGCTGCTAGAGGAAAATTTTTACCAGGGCAAACGGTTTGTTCTCCTCGTAGTTCGCGGTGCCCAGCGAATTGTTTCGCCTTCGGAACGACGTCACTCCTTAGCCAGTCCATAAGTTGCGTGAAAGCTTCTATTTGCAGCTTACTTGGGCGAGTCTCTTGAAAATTTCCGATCAAGCAGATGCCAATCGCGGTAAGATTAATTGTGTGATTCTTGACATGGCCACCCTGCAGTTGATGCGTCCAGCGTCTGCCGATCTCAATCTCTCCGTCTCCCGAATCGATTCCATTACCTATCACAAAGTGGTAAGCTAAGCCGTTTTGCATGCCTTTTCTTCGATGGTTTTTATCGTAAATTGCTGCGTTGCCATTTTTGATAGCGCTGTGGTGGACGACAATACCTTTCCAATTATTGGCGCGCACCTGAACGCGGGAATTTATCGCGCGAACGGAAGTGAGTAGATCCGCTGCGCTAATTGCAGTAGGCACTAGGAGTGGTTGCCCGATGCGGATGAGATCGCTGTAAAGGTTATTAGCTGCTTTTAGTTCGGACACAGTAGTTCTATTAGCCTGTGCTATGCCACTAAGAGTATCGCCACGTTGGACTACATGGACTCTGTGCATCGACCTAGGAGTAGCCCTAGGTGTTTTATTTACTGGAAGGTGCAACTTTTGGCCAACTCGAATAAGATCGCCTGTTATTTGATTGGCTCGTCGTAATTGCTCTGCACTTAAGTCGTGTCGCCTTGCTATGCGCCCTAGCGTGTCTCCTTTTTTGACGGTGTAGCTTATTCCAGAAGCCATGAACGGCAGACCGAGCAAACCAGTTGCTGCGCCCAAACTCAATCGGCGAGCGAAATCTCTACGTGTGCATTTCATATTAAAGTCCTTGAGCCAAGAAACTTAGAGTGCGAATTTTTTGGCCACTGTAAAGACTCGGTCGTTCAAAGAAGCCTGTAAAAACCAAAAAGTATTATTTCGGCAACTACTTTGGCCACACTTCAATCAGGCCGAAAGCGAATTTTTTTACTTGGCTTGCAACCCAGTCACTTGCTGAATTTTTCGGGGCGAAATAAATTATTCTAAGTAAAAGAGCGGTTGCATTGACTCTAAATGCAGGATGTAAGTGCATTGCATATAATAATCGCTTTACCCGTTTAAAAATATGTGTCCAGTTAGTGTTATACGTCATCAAAAAGAAAGACGTAGTAAATGTAGTTTGACTGCGCTTGAAGAGCGGGAAGACATTACTTTTTATAAAGCTAATCAGGGCTGGAGTTTTGATGTGACTGGTTTTACGGTACTGGCTTTAAATGCGCCCGAACTATCGGTAGCCGACGCGGGGCGACCGCTATTATTACTCGATAGTACTTGGCGACTTCTCCCTCAACTTCAGACCCATCTGTATGGCTGCGCCGTAAGTCGTACTCTACCCGCTGTAGACACGGCTTACCCTAGAGTTAGTAAGTTGACAAAGGATCCGTTCGGAGGATTAGCGTCTATCGAAGCATTGTATTTAGCTAAGTTAGTCCTTGGGGAACGAGACGATAGTCTCCTCGAGTCCTACTACTGGCGCGAAGAGTTTTGGGATATTCTCAGGGGCAAAAATTTATTAGCATAACATCCGCCAATGAGGCGATGGACGCGTGCATGGACTTAGCTACAAATACGTAAAAAAACAGTATAATGTATGGTGCAATTAGCAGCATGGATGTAAGAATCACTTATTTCTGTACTTAGTACGCGATTTCTTGCATGGTTTCGCTTATCTACAGAAGTCGATAAGCTGTTATCAATCAACGATTTGATGTAATAAGTAAATATTTCTTCAATTTTATAAAAGAAAAGCTTGATCAACTGGGCTAGTACTGCATTTTCCGCGGTTCGCTTTTATTGGGATTATCTCACGGAAGCTTGTTTTTTGAAAATCAAATTTGTTCGTTAATTTAAGATATTATTTATATGTAGCGACGTGCGCTCAGGCGCTCAATTCAAGTTTGAGTTTCTTCTCTGAAAAGAGAGTTCTTTGAAAGTTTACTTTATGTGATTGTCGGTTTTACCGTCAATTCATCGTCTTTCAGCGCTTATGCGTTGTTAGACAATTTGAGAAGTAGATTACATTTCGATGTAGTTTACGCACAAAAAATACTATTATAGTAGTTCATATAGAATCTACGGATTATGAACTCCTGAATCTTATAAATATTCGATTCGGAGAGTTTGATCCTGGCTCAGAGTGAACGCTGGCGGCGTGGTTAAGACATGCAAGTCGAACGAGATTTTTTAAACTGACGCTTCGGTTGACGTTTAAAAATGAGAGTGGCAAACGGGTGCGTAACACGTGAACAACCTACCCTAAAGTTTGGGATAGCTCGGAGAAATTCGAATTAATACCGAATGTGGTTAAGAAACACATGTTTCTGATACTAAAGCTTGTAATGGCGCTTTAGGAGGGGTTCGCGGCCTATCAGCTTGTTGGTGAGGTAAAGGCTCACCAAGGCTAAGACGGGTA
>CAJWHF010000045.1 GCA_913041275.1 uncultured Opitutia bacterium | reverse complement strand
CAATACCTGCATTCTACGATGATGACGGCGAAGCTTACATCGATGCAGATGTTATCCGCGCTATTGCTAAAAAAGTAGTAGATGCTGGAACTGACATTTGGTTTGAGAAATCAGCAATTAAGATTCTAGAGGGCATTACGTTACCTGATAGCTGGCCAAATCCTACGAATTTAAAGTGCGGTACTGATACACTCGATGTGTGGATTGACTCTGGAACTAGTCATCTAGCAGTTCTTAACAAACGCAGCAATCTTAGCTGGCCTGCTGATCTCTATCTCGAAGGTTCCGACCAGCACAGAGGCTGGTTTCAAAGCTCTTTATGGACATCCGTAATTACTAACAAATCTGCTCCGTACAAGAATCTTCTAACTCACGGTTTTATAGTAAAAGAAGACGGAAAAAAGCTTTCAAAAAGTGATGGTGCTTCTAGGCCTCTTACTGAGTGGATTGGTAGCTACGGTGCTGATATTATTCGGTTATGGATCTGTTCGCAGGACTATCGCAGCGATGTGCCGGTCTCCGATAAAATTGTAAAGAATGTGACTAATAATTATCGGAATATTCGTAACACGCTCCGTTTCCAGATTGGAAACTTACATGACTTTGATCATGAAATACATTCTGTTGCTATCGACAAGCTTAGCTCACTAGATAAATGGATATTACACGAGTTAGGTCAGCTAGTGAGTAATGTAACCGAAGCGTATGAAGCCTACGAGTTTCACCGTGCGTTTAAAGACTACATCGATCCTTTTTGTGTCAACACTCTGTCCTCTACTTATCATGACGTGCTAAAAGATCGAATGTATACTCGTAGTCCAAACGACCCACTAAGACGTTCATCTCAAACGGCAATTCATATACTCTTTTCAGTATTCACACGCTTAATTGCACCACTTGTACCTTTTACTGCAGATGAAGCATGGAGTTATGCGCATACTGATAAAGAATTTAGCGATGACCTCGTTGCACTCACAGACTGGCCAGTGGTAGACCCTGACTGGGATGATGCTAATACAGCTGCAGAAATACGTGCGCTTAGAAAGTTCCTTTCGGAAAAACTCAATGACCCTCTTGAATCTCTACGTCAGGAAAAGAAGATAGGCCAGAGCCTCGACGCTAAAGCTACTATAACTGGAAATGCTAATGACCCTGACTTTGCTCTTCTGAAAAAACACGAGACTGAGCTATCAGAACTTTTTATACTATCTGAAGTTTCCCTAATTGAGTCTGATCATGCGGTTAATATTCAAATTAATGTGGCTCATGCGGACGGTGAACGCTGCCCACGTAGTTGGCGCTGGGTTCCCAAACTCGTGAATACTGATCAATGGGGGCCGGTTTCTCCGAGATGCGCACAAATTCTCAATAATACATAATTTACTACAAATTGAATTAATTCTAACTGTTAACTTTTATAAATATGCCAAATAAGAAAAATACTCCCGTTAAAAAGAAGCCGGCCAGTAAAAAACTGCCAATTAAAAAAGTAGCCGTAAAAAAGACTTCTGTAACTAAGGCTAAGCCAAAGAAAAAAGCTGTTAAAAAGACTACGACTACTAAGAAGAAGGTTATTAAGACAAAAGTAGGCTCTAAACAACCTACAATTAAGGAGGTCATAAATACTTCCGAATCTCCTGAGGTTAAGGCTACTCTTAATGATGATTCTTCTCTTTTAAATGAGTCTGCAATATCACCCACTGAAACAATCGAGTATAAAAAACCTGCGCCTATAGCATTATCGATTGATGAAATCGAAGAAATGATGGCGGCTAAGAAACCAGAAGAAGTAGCCGAAGAAAGCGATAAGCCAAAGTCAGTAGTGCCTAAGCCGAAAAAAACATTAGTTATAAAAAAGGCTGATAAAAAACGTGTATTAGGGGCTGCATCATTATCTGATATTTTAGGATTTAATCCTAATCAGAAAAAAAGAGATGCTAAAATCAAAGAGAGTGAAATCCCTAAAAAGTGGATAAAGTATTATAGATTACTATTGGAATTGAGATCCCATGTAAGCGACGAACTCAGCCTACACACTTCCGAAACCTTAGGTCACTCCTCTCGCGAAGATTCTGGCGATCTGTCAAACTTTGGAAGCCATCAAGCAGATGCTGGTACAGACACATTTGATCGTGACTTTGCTTTGAGCCTTGTTTCGAGCGAGCATGATGCCCTCAATGAAATAGAAGAAGCCATCCTTAGAATCAAGGACGGCAGTTTCGGAATCTGCGAAGTAACTAATAAGCGAATTCCGGCTGCTCGTCTTGCAGCAGTTCCATTTACCCGTTTCTCCGTAGAAGGTCAGTCTGAACACGAAAAAAATAGTGGCCAAAAAAGTAGAAGAAACGATACACCTAGTATATTCGGCGACGTATCGGATGCACCTAAACTCGTATCCAGTGATGATGATGACAGTTAGTTAAGTGGTAACTTTTAAACTTCTACGTAGTAGTTTTGAGAGTAGAAAGTGTATGTAGGTCCGCCTTTCGGTCTGTAATGATTTCTATGACACGTATACCAGATTGTGGTAAATTACTAATAGTTCTTATCAATTGGTCCCAATCGTGTATTGAAGCATACTCAGCGCCGTATGATGCGCACAGTTTAGAAATATCAGCGTTTTGAGGAGTAGCGAAGTATTGCTCGAAAGATGGCTCTTCATTTGCCACAGGTAAATGCTCAAAGATTCCGCCACCATTGTTGTTTATTACTATAATGCTTAAACTACCCTCAAGTGAATTCATAGAGAGTAAGCCATTTATATCGTGTAAAAATGCTAGGTCACCTATTAATAATACAGTAGGTTTTCCGCGATGGGCGACTCCTATAGCGGTGCTTAATGTCCCATCTATACCGTTAGCACCTCGGTTACAAAAGATGGAGCACGCGCTCGTCCCTGCAGACCATAAATATTCAGCATAACGTATACTCATACTGTTTGCTAAAAACACTGAAGTGCCTGCTGGTAAAAAACGTGAAAGCAGCCAGGAGACTTTACCCTCAAAGAGAGCTTCTATTGCGTACATTTGTGAGTCTATCTTTGTAGCAGTTTGTTCTTCTAAAGCAAACCATTGAGTGCTCCAGTCTGGGATAATGGATTGTTGCTCGATTGCCTGAGATAGTTCACATACATCGCCATAAATTGGAGTAGCCAAACGATGCAACGGATCCGTATTGATGGGGCGAGAAGTGAGTAAAAAAGTAACCGCATCTAAAGACTCGAGCCAATTATTTAGGACTTTACTGGTTGGTAAAGTACCAATCTGTAAAATAGCTGTTGGTTCTAAAGCGCTAATATCTTCTTTATTACGTAAGAAAGTATCGTAATGCGTTATAACTATATGATTCTCTATTGAGTGATTGCGCAAAGGATTGAGAATATCTGCTATAATAGGCCATCCTAACTTCTGCGAAATCAAGTTCACTGCATTTGCGAAAACATCATCTCCACAAGAAGGATTGTTTGCACCTACAATTAGAACTCCTTTACTATGACTGGACAGGCGCTCTAATGCAATTTGATCAATTGCTCCATTGATAACAACGCTATCGCAAGGTCTCGTAATGATAGTAGAGACTGCTTCAAGTTTAGCTGTGTCAATGACCGGAATAATGTCCTTTGGTGGACAAAACAATGGTTCACGAAATGGGAAATTTAGATGAACTGGCCCTGGATTATTGATTGTCGATTGGTTAACACAATGGACAAGTGTTTGCCTCAGGTAACTTAGCATCTGTACGTTAGCTTCTGGCAACGCAAGTTCTGCGTAATGACGTACGTAAATACCAAATAATTTAGACTGATCAATTGTTTGCCCTGAACTGCAGTTACGTAACTCAGGCGGGCGATCTGCAGTCATTATAATAAGCGGCGTACCGCTCAACGATGCTTCAATCACGGCAGGCAAGTAATTAGCAGCAGCAGTGCCAGAGGTAGAAATAAGTGCAACTGGACGATGCGTACGCTTAGCAATTCCTAATGCAAAAAACGCAGCTGAGCGCTCGTCTAAAATAGAAAGTGCTTCCACGCGAGCATTTCTAGCTGCCGCTAAAGTAAGAGGTGCAGAGCGCGCACCTGGCGAAGTGATTACCGTCTCCACTCCAAGACGGCCAAGAACCTCAATAGTAAGAGCACCCCAAGCAGAGTTCACACTAGAGCAGGATACAGCGTCAAAAGGTGTAGTTACGGGAAGCATAATGAGAAAACCCCTAGATTTAAATACAAGCCAATGTGCAGTACATAAGTAAGAGAAAAATCAGTCTAAGATGTTCAATTGCTTCGTGTACAAAATATCCGGACGATAATAATTAAGCAGAAGGTTTGAAGAAGTTCTTAACCTGAGCAATTGCATAATCACGATTTAGGTGAGCTATTACATCAAGCGAGATATTTTTTGGGCAAGCAGCTTCACACTCTCCAATGTTGGTGCATCCTCCGAATCCTTCACCGTCCATAGTACTGACCATAGCTAAGGCACGACGGTGCTTCTCAGGTTTACCTTGCGGTAAACTATTCATGTGAGCGACTTTTGCGGAAGTAAATAGCATAGCAGAGGCATTTGGGCATGCAGCAACACAAGCTCCACAGCCTATACAGGCAGCCGCATCCATAGCGTAGTCCGCAGTACCTTTATCAATTAAATGTGTGTTGGCATCTGTTGCACTTCCAGCACGGGTAGTAATAAACCCACCTGATTGAATGATTTTGTCTAATGGCGAACGGTCTACTATTAAGTCTTTTACGACAGGAAATGGCTTTGCTCTCCAAGGTTCGATGGTTATCGTCTGTCCATCTTTAAAATGACGCATATGCAACTGGCATGCTGTCGTCCCACTTTCTGGACCGTGAGGGATTCCGTCTATAGTAAGAGAACACATTCCGCATATACCCTCACGACAGTCATAGTCAAAAGCCATTGGCATTTTACCATCTTCGACTAAATTCTCAGAAAGAATATCCAGCATTTCTAGGAAAGAGGAATCCTCAGAAACGTCCTGAATTTTATACTCCACTAGTTCGCCACGGCTTACGGAATCCTTCTGGCGCCAAACTCTGAGTGTAAAATTCATTGTATTGCTTCTGTCGTATAAATTATTATTTATAACTACGAGTTGCTAGCTTAACGTTTTCGTAAATGAGCTCTTCTTTGTGTAAGCGAGGATCAATATCGTCTCCCATGTATTCCCATACCCCCGTAAAGGTAAAATTCTCGTCATCGCGTAAGGCTTCACCCTCCTCGGTTTGATGTTCTATTCGGAAGTGTCCTCCGCAAGACTCCTCACGCATCAATGCATCGCGACACATCAATTCACCAAATTCGATAAAGTCGGCAACACGTCCTGCTCTCTCGAGTTCGGGATTGATATTACCAGCCTCTCCTACAACTCGGAGATTGCTCCAAAAGTCTTTGCGCAGTTCTTTAATCTTTTCAATTGCGGTAGTTAAGCCTTCTTCAGAGCGAGCCATGCCGCAGTATTCCCAGATTATATTACCTAGCCGTTTATGAAAAGAACGAGGAGACTCGCTGCCATTAATAGATTGTAACTTATCAATACGCGCCTTCACACGATTTTCAGCTTCAGCAAATGCTTGGTGTTCGTTAGTAACCTTGCCCGCCGAATGCACACCTTGCTCACCCAGATAATTACCAACCGTATAAGGTAATACAAAATAACCATCGGACAATCCTTGCATTAACGCGGACGCTCCTAGGCGATTAGCACCGTGATCAGAAAAGTTAGCCTCTCCACCTACGAACATACCTGGGATGGTTGATTCAAGATTATAGTCCACCCATAAGCCACCCATTGTATAGTGAACAGCCGGAAATATCATCATTGGAGTAACATAGGGATTATCACCAGTTATGCACTGATACATATCAAATAAATTGCCGTATCTCTCTTCAATAGCCTTTTTCCCCTCACGCTGTATAGCATCTCTAAAATCTAGAAATACGCCCAAACCAGTCGAAGCGACGCCTCTACCCTCATCACAGGCTTCTTTCGCAGCGCGCGAGGATATATCGCGTGGCGCAAGATTTCCAAAACTTGGATATTTCCTCTCTAAGAAATAATCACGATTGTCATCACTAAGTGAATTAGGATCAAGCACACCATTACGAATTTTTAGAGCATCTTCAGCTAATTTCGGCGCCCATATCCGACCATCATTTCGAAGTGATTCTGACATTAGCGTGAGCTTAGACTGTTTATCGCCGTGCACAGGGATACATGTTGGATGTATCTGCGTGTAACATGGATTAGCAAACCCTGCGCCTTGTTTATGTGCGCGGTATGCTGCTGTCACATTACATCCTTGAGCGTTTGTGGAGAGAAAAAATACATTGCCATATCCACCCGTTGCGATGACTACGCAATCAGCGGCATGACTAGTCACCTCGCCCGTTACCATATTGCGAACTATGATGCCCTTGGCATGACCATCTACTTTCACCAAATCTAACATTTCATGGCGATTGTACATCTTAACCTTACCAAGACCAATTTGCCTACTGAGCGCGGAGTAAGCACCCAGTAAGAGCTGTTGCCCGGTCTGGCCACGAGCATAGAATGTACGTGAGACTTGAGCACCTCCAAAAGAACGATTAGCCAAGAGCCCCCCGTACTCTCTGGCAAATGGCACACCGTTGGCCACACATTGATCAATTATGTCGGAACTAACTTCTGCAAGACGGTATACATTAGCCTCACGTGCTCGATAGTCGCCACCTTTTACAGTATCGTAGAAAAGACGATGAACACTATCTCCGTCATTCTGATAATTCTTAGAGGCATTTATACCGCCTTGAGCTGCGATGCTATGCGCTCGTCGAGGACTGTCTTGATAACAAAAGCAAGATACATTATAACCTTGTTCCGCAAGACTAGCCGCTGCTGCACCACCTGCTAAGCCAGACCCAACTACAATAACACTGTATTTGCGTCGGTTGGACGGATTAACCAACTTCATATTAAACTTATGACTTGCCCACTTTTGCGCGAGCGGACCCTCCGGTATCTTTGCATCTAAATTCATTTGAGCGTTACTTCTTGTGTAAATAATTTGTGCGTAATATCCTCTTGTTGATGTACT
This sequence comes from uncultured Opitutia bacterium, assembly GCA_913041275.1. Classification (GTDB taxonomy): domain Bacteria; phylum Verrucomicrobiota; class Verrucomicrobiia; order Opitutales; family Coraliomargaritaceae; genus Thalassobacterium. The sequence goes on along the minus strand of CAJWHF010000045.1, from coordinate 1,321 downwards.
TGTGCATTAGCAATCAAACCACCGCTAGGGTCTGCTCTAAGTATACCTACAAGCGTTGCGATAGGAATAACAGCAAACCCTAAGAAAATCGTCCATCCATAGACCAAAGCAACTCGGTCTAGGCGAACACGCCAGAATGAGTTTCGTATTCCAAGGCTTTGAAACATACTGCTCACGCCGTGTGTAAGATGAAGGCAAAGCAGGCCAGTAGCGACTATGTAAAATAACGATACTAATTTTGATTTAAATCCTGCAATCATCATGTCATGCACATTAAAAGTCATTATTTTTTGGCCATTTTTAAAGACAGCCTCACCTTTCTTTACTAATGGGACCTCAGTAGGAATAAAATCATTTGAAGCATCTACTTTTTTGCTAATTACACCAGGTTCGTTGTATTTCATACCAGGCACAGAACGTACTGTAAAATGTGCAATATGGAAAAAAATGAATGATAGTAAAATAATACCGCTCATTCGCATAGTGCGCGAAGAATAGGTAGCCTGAATAGCTTGTTTTTTTTGATAGCCTTGAGGCCGAGCTTTACGGTTATCTAAGGTAAGTGTGACAGCAGTCCATACATGAATAGCTATGCATATTAGTAGAAACAAGCGTATAAACCAAAGGGCAGAGGCTGGTAACAATTTGTGCAGCTTATAAGCGTAGGCATTTATGGCTTCAGCGCCTAGAAATATTTGTAAATTACCTAGCATATGCCCTAGCACAAAGAAGACTAATACCAGTCCTGTGAGTGCCATAAGATATTTACGCCCAACTGTGGACTGCAAAAAGTTAAAGACATGGCGCATAGGCTAGTTAATACATTTATAAATTATTCAATAAAAATGAATATTCAAACTAAGTGCGGTAGAAACAAAATCTATAAGGAAATTAAATATATCTAATTAGCTAAACTTTTTTTGGGCTAGTGAACTAATACTTTTTTAAAAAAATAGAAAAAGTACACAACGTTTAATAATATTAACTAATTTAGGAAGAATCAATAGACAACTTTGCTAATGATTTATATTCATTTGTTCTGTTTTACGAAAAGGGTTGCCAAGGATTAGCACTAAGGAATTGAATAAACTAGCGTGTACGTCAGATGAAAGTCCTATTCATTTATGTAAATCATGCATTCTAATTTTCTATAATATGAAGTATATTTTTGTAACTGGTGGCGTAGTCTCTTCCCTTGGTAAGGGCCTTACCTCTGCAGCACTAGGAGCACTTCTTGAACAGCGCGGTCTTAAGGTACGTCTCCAAAAATTTGACCCTTATTTAAACGTAGACCCAGGAACAATGAGTCCATTTCAGCACG
>CAJWHF010000044.1 GCA_913041275.1 uncultured Opitutia bacterium | reverse complement strand
AGCTAAATAGAGCAAATCTTGAGCTGAAAAAAAATGTGGTCGGTCATTTTCAATCACGCAGATATTCGTCGACACAGAAAGCTCACAGTCGGTGAAAGCGTATAAGGCTTGCTCTACAGTCTGAGGATCAGACCCGGGAGATAAGTAGACTAAAATCTCCACGATATCAGCTGTATTATCCTCTACCCGTGCAATTTTAATCTTACCCTTCTCATTGGCTGAGATTATAGAATCAATAAGCGATGTCGTAGTCTTACCAAATGGCAGTTCCGTAATAGCGAGTAGGAGTTTACTTCGCGTCTCGATACGAGCTCTCACGCGGATACGCCCCCCCCGCTTACCATTATTATATTCACTAACATCTGCGTATCCTCCAGTAGGAAAGTCCGGTACGATTTCTGGCTTTTCCTTGCGTAGCAGCGCGATACAGCCGTCTAATAGCTCATTAAAATTATGCGGTAGTATCTTACAAGAAAGCCCAACTGCTATGCCTTCAGCTCCCTGAGCTAATAAAAGGGGGAATTTGATAGGCAGCGTTTCTGGCTCTTTATTGCGTCCGTCATAAGAGGAGAGCCAGTTTGTTGTCTTCGGGTTAAAGACTACTTCAAGTGCAAATTTTGAAAGGCGTGCCTCAATGTATCGTGATGCGGCGGCAGAGTCTCCTGTAAGAGTATTGCCCCAATTTCCCTGCATATCTACGAGAAACTCTTTTTGCCCAAGCTGTACCATAGCATCTGCAATCGAAGCGTCGCCATGAGGATGATATTTCATAGTGTTACCTATTAAGTTGGCGACCTTGTTATAGCGACCATCCTCTAATTCTCGCATAGAGTGGAGAATTCGTCTCTGTACTGGCTTGAGCCCATCATTAGCATGCGGGACTGCACGCTCGAGAATTACATAACTAGCATAATCCAAAAACCAATCACTGAACATATCGTCCACGTGCCCTGCATCAGTTTTGATAGCAAAAATATCTTCCTCCGAGGCTATGCTATCAGAAGATGCCTCTGTATCGGTGGAGGTCTCAAATAATTCCGATTGAGGATTATCTTTTTTGGGATTCTTCTTCCGAGGCATGAGGCTTTTTTTGTATATTAAGATTAGTACTTTGTTAGATCAGCTTATTAAATTAAGTTTAGTAGGTGGATAAGCGAGACTGATTCAAGGAGAATTTTATTTATAAATCATACTACTTGAGATCTTTCGTTCATCATTGGCGTGCTCTATGCTATTAGTAGTGCAAAGATGAATTCTACTGCGCTTACATCCCATAAAGCTTTACTAAAGTGGGTCAAAAAAATGGTTACTCTTTGCGAACCTGAAAATGTGCACTGGTGTAATGGTTCCAAGGAAGAAGCTATCAAGCTCTTCTGCATGATGCAGGCCAGTGGAATGTGTATAAAATTAAATGAAAAAACCCGCCCTAATAGTTATCTCTTCCGATCTGACCCAAGAGATGTAGCGCGAGTTGAATCAAAAACTTATATTTGTTCGCAAAATAAAGATGGTGCAGGACCCACAAATAATTGGGCAGAACCTCGCACTATGAGGCGGAAACTAAAAAAACTATTTAAAGGCTGTATGCATGGGCGTACTCTTTATGTCATTCCATTTAGTATGGGGCCAGTAGGCGGACCCATCTCCAAGATTGGGGTGGAATTAACTGACTCACCCTACGTAGTGGTGAATATGCGTATCATTGCTAGAGTCGGCACCCCAGTGCTGAATGCTCTTGGTGAAGAGGGTTTTTTCGTTCCTTGCCTTCATTCTGTCGGCTGCCCACTTGAGGAGGGTATGGAAGACAAAATATGGCCCTGCAGCCCTGAAAATACGCATATCGTACACTTCCCTGAGGAACGCACCATTGTTTCCTATGGATCTGGATACGGAGGGAACGCTTTACTAGGAAAGAAGTGTTTAGCTTTGCGAATTGCATCTACGCTTGCAAGAGACGAAGGCTGGATGGCTGAACATATGTTAATACTCGGGGTTGAAGAACCTGATGGGGCAAAAACTTATGTAACAGCTGCTTTTCCCAGCGCATGCGGAAAGACGAACTTTGCTATGCTTACGCCACCCAAAGCCATGAATGGTTACACCGTAAGCTGTGTGGGTGACGACATCGCTTGGATCAAGCCAGGAAAAGACGGGCGCCTTTATGCAATAAACCCTGAAGCTGGTTTCTTCGGAGTAGCCACTGGAACATCAGAGTCGACTAATCCCAATGCTATGGCTTCATGCGCTAATAATACAATTTTTACAAATGTAGCACTGACAGACGATGGTGATGTCTGGTGGGAAGGAATGAGTGAAAATACACCAGCACATTTAATTGATTGGCAAGGCAATGACTGGACACCAAAAAGTGAAACACCTGCCGCTCATCCGAATAGCCGCTTTACCGCCCCAGCATCCAACTGCCCTGTTATGGACTCAGATTGGGAGAAGCCTGATGGTGTGCCCATTAGAGCGATGATCTTTGGAGGCCGTCGCATGAACGATATACCACTAGTTACTCAAGCATTCAATTGGAGTCATGGTGTCTATTTAGGTGCTACTATTGGCTCAGAACAGACTGCTGCCGCTGAAGGAGCAATTGGTGCGGTCCGGCGCGATCCTATGGCAATGCTACCTTTTTGTGGATATCACATGGGCGATTACTTTCGTCATTGGATCAAGATGCAACGAAGCCTTTGCGAAACACCACTTATTTTTAATGTCAATTGGTTCCGTAAAGATACTGACGGTAGCTATATGTGGCCAGGTTTTAGCGAGAATATGCGACCCTTACTATGGATTGTTCAACGTGCTACTGGTCGCGCTGGCGCAAAAGAGAGCGCAATTGGATGGATGCCACGTCACTCAGATATAGATTGGCGTGGACTAGATATAGATAAAGCAACATTTGATCAAATTATGCATTTTGATCGAGAACGTATTCTTATGCAGACGCTTACGCATGAAGAACTTTTTCTAAAATTGCATTCTCATTTACCAAAGGAAATGATATTTGAGCGTGAATTACTAATTTCACGACTATAGAATTTCTAAGTAAGCCATACATATTATAAGCTTTTACACACTAAAAATTGCTATAATTTAGGTTCGAAAAGCGTGCTATGTTAGTTGAGCATAGTAATTAAATGTCACGCATCTACTTATCCCCTCCAGATATAAGCCCGCAAGACCATGCGAGTGTAGAGGCAGTAATGGCCTCAAACTGGATAGCTCCTACTGGTCCTGCTCTGGATGAATTCGAAGCAACGGTAGCTAGTCGAGTAGATCGTAACTGTGCTTTGGCGCTTAATTCAGGCACTGCTGCGCTGCATCTTGCGCTCCAGGTGCTTAACATCCAAGCAGGTGACGCAGTAATCTGCCCCACCCTTACCTTTGCTGCGAGTGCTAATCCAATCTGCTATCTTGGCGCAGAACCTATCTTTATAGATAGTGAGCCTCTCACTTGGAATATAGATCCCGATCGCATAAAGGAAGCGTTGGAAACTCATAAAAATATAAAAGCCGTGATTGTCGTCCACATCTACGGGCAATGTGCACAAATGGATCGCATAAGCGAGCTTTGTGAACTTCATAATGTACCATTAATAGAAGACGCAGCCGAAGCATTTGGATCTAGCTATAATGGAAAGCCCGCTGGTTCAATGGGTGATTTTTCATTTTTCTCTTTTAACGGTAATAAAATAATTACTACCTCTGCAGGGGGAATGTTGTTATCGAATAATCAAGAAAAAGTTGAAAAAGCACGCTATCTGGCCAATCAAGCCAGAGAGCCAGTCATACACTACGAACATAAAAGTATAGGCTACAATTATCGAATGAGTAATTTACTAGCCGGTTTAGGACTTAGCCAAGTAGCAGATATAGACCGAAGAATTGCTGCACGTCGAGCACACTTTGAAGCCTATAAAGAGGCACTTGAAAGGCTACCAGGAATCAGATTCATGCCTATTGCTAAACCAGATACGGCAAACTATTGGTTAACCTGTTTGACTATAGACCCTGTCGAGAGCGGTACAACTCGCGATCAAGTGCTTACGCACCTAGACGCGAACGATATTGAAGCCCGACCTCTATGGAAGCCGTTACACCTACAACCAATTTTCCAAGATAAAGTATCCATCGGTGGTGAATTTGCAGCAAGTTTATTCGATCGTGGACTTTGCTTGCCCAGCGGATCTGGCATGTCAGATAGCCAACGTCAGTTTGTGATCGATAGTATTACAGATAAACTAAAACGAAGTACCCAAACTCTATGAGCTTAAATATTTTTTACAGATATTTGAACTTCAAGACACTGTCTCTGTTCCTGTTTTATGCGTGTGTCTCAGCTTTTAGCTATTCTATAGCGTATCAACTTCGCTTTGATTTCAATGTGCCCGAAAATCACGCTTTAGATTGCATCCAGACTATTTGGTGGGTCACTGGGCTCCAACTTTCACTGCTAATGTCCGCGGGACAATTTGATTCAATTCTATCATATTTTCGTTTGCCAGATGCGCTCCGACTTTTCACAGGACTTTTTGCTAATACTCTCATCTTACTTTCTATGTGGTACGTCTACAGCGGACAAAACGTACCGCCGCGTGCAGTCATTCTAACCTACTTTTTATTAAGTTTTCTTTTTATCGCTAGCTTTCGTATATTTATGCGAATCAAATCTAGTCGTAGTTGGGCAGACTGGCTAACTCCCGACACTTACGAAAATATTATTATTATTGGCGCAGGAGAAGTAGGTGCAGGACTTTGCAATGAACTGATAAATAAATCACATTTGGCTATGCGTCCCGTTGCTTTTCTCGACGATGATACAAAGAAGGTAGGTCAATTCGTACACGGAGTAAAAGTAGCGGGAACTATTAATGAGCTTAGTACAGTTGCGAAGCGTTACGGCGCTCTTAGAGTAGTTATCGCATTTCCTTCTGCACCAATTAAACGCATACGCATAGTCTCTGACATTGCTCGGAATGCCAATCTTGCTGTAGATACTGTTCCAGCACTCACGGATCTGGTAAGTGGGCGAGCGGAGCTATCACAAATTCGTCCAATTCAACTTGAGGACCTTCTAGGTCGTGATGCTGTCGATCTCGATTCAAAAGAGATACGAAATATGCTTCAAGATAAGAGAGTTCTTGTAACTGGCGCAGGTGGCAGTATCGGGCGCGAACTTGTAACCCAAATATTAGACTATTCTCCTTGCGAATTGACCTGCGTCGATCAAGCAGAGATAGCTATCTTTAATCTAAAACAAGATGTACTTAATAATTCAAGAAACCAAAAAACAAAAGTAATTAGCCAAGTTCTAGATATACAAGATCGCACTGCGATAGAAGGACTTTTCAGTCAGTGCTCCCCGGAAGTGGTTTTTCATGCGGCTGCCCATAAGCACGTCACACTAATGGAATGTCAACCGGGCGAAGCGTTGAGAAATAACTTTCTAGCTACAGAACAGCTTGCTGAAATTTCCATTCAAAATAATGTTGAAAAGTTCATTTTTATATCAACTGACAAGGCAATTAATCCAACAAGTGTGATGGGTGCTAGTAAGCGTCTCGCCGAGTTAGCACTTCATGCACAACATTCCAAAAAAGAAAACCAGACTAAATTTATAGCCGTACGATTTGGAAATGTCCTGGGATCATCTGGAAGCGTCATACCTATCTTTCGAAAACAAATTTCAGAAGGTGGGCCTGTTACAGTCACTGACCCCGAAGTAAATAGATTTTTCATGACGGCCGATGAAGCTGTTGGACTAGTGCTACAGTCTGCCACTCAGGGCGTAGGGGATGAAATATTTGTACTAAACATGGGTAAATCAGTAAAAATCATAGATCTAGCACGCCAATTGATAGAACTGAGCGGTTTGCGAGAAGGTATTGATATCGACATAATATTTACTGGCCTCAAACCAGGGGAAAAACTCTTCGAGGAAGTACAACATTTAAGTGAATCATTACAGGAAACATCGCATCCTAGAGTCATGCGTCTCGTATCAGGGCACAACAAGGAACTCGATTTTGATCTCCTTAAAAAAGAGATTACTTCTACAATTAATTCCCCCAACCCTATAATAATTAAACGGATAATTCAAAAATATCTGACTGAATATACTTTTTCGGATACCTAATTTGTTGCTTGTGGATGTAATTCTTCTGTGTGTTTGTATGCTATTGGGGAAGTTTTTAATTCAAATCACGATCTATTAAAGTATTCTCAGAATTAGGTAAAGGCCGAGAATATATCTTCATACGCTTCCTGTAGTATAACACTGCTGCTTGCCAAAGAATACGCGGCATACTATTAAACGCCGTACTAAATGGATGCATAAACGCGTATCGTAGTATATTGAAATTACTAAGTTTTCTTGCCTTGCCTTCTAACCAAGTTTTCATGATGCAGCAGCCTTCCTTATATAAATCAACTCCAAGAAATATATCATCTTCGGTAATATGGAAGCTGAAGTAATAGTTGCCAGAAAGGTCGTTAAATGGAGAGACATGAAATTCTTTCGGACTGCATGCTGTCCACTTATTATCACCAGTTTTCTGTAATTCTTTCAACGCATATACATGACGGTCACCGTAAGTATTATTGACTTCTGCTACGGCAAAAAGTAATAGATTGCCCTTCATTCGTAGGTGAAAATTTACAGGATTAAAAGCATATCCGAAATAACGTGGTGAACTTATAAGCAAAGTATGCTGCCCAGGCTCTTCTTTGGGTAAAATCGTATCTAGTTGCTCTAAAATTGGCTTCGAACTACCCTGTAGATAATCGCTGTCATTGATTCTGAGTGGCCGCATTTTATTGTAACCAAAGACACAGGCATTTTCGCTAATTTGAGACAGCTCCCCTAGTTCAAAACTAAAAAAAGTCATAGGGTAACTAAATTTATGCCTACGCGGACCCATTCGTTCATGTACGACCTTTCCTCGAAAGATCTGTGAGTGTCTTATCATAAATCTACCCCGAATCCTTTAGCCACTTCTACCGCAGAACATACTGCATCTTCATGAAAACCGTATCCAAAATAGCTACCGCATAGCCATGTATGATTACGACCGTTGTTCGCTTTAAGCGGCGACTGAGTAAGCATCGATTCGAAGGAATAAAGTGGATGCGTAAGAGTTGTACGGTTAATTACATTCTCCTCAGGTATGTCATTACCAGGATTAAGTGTGACTACATAGTCACGCTCGGTCTTTAGATTCTGCAATCTATTCATGTAATAACTAACAGATACCGGACGCTGATCCAAATGCCCTGGCTCCCGTATAAAATTCCAAGATGCCCAAAGTTTAGGGTTGGGCGGCAAGTACGTACTGCAAGTATGTAAGACGACCTCATTTTCTTGATAACTCCACGGGGAAAGAAGTTGGCGCTCCTCACCGCTTGGATCTCTTAAAAGTTTAAGTACTTCATCTGCATGTGTAGCAATCACTACTTGATCGAATTCAAGCGCTTCACCTTCCTTAGTAAAAAGTGTAACACCGTTCCCGTGCCTTTGAATGTCTTTTGGTGCGGAATTAAGCTGAGGCTTATTTATAAAATGCTTCATCATAGCATGAACATAGTTACGACTGCCCCCACTGACATAACGCCACTGAGGACGATTAGTCAGTCTAAGTAAGCCATGATTTTCAAGAAAATGCAGGTAAGGTTGCGCGGGAAAACGCTGCATCTGTTTAATTGGTGAGGACCAAATCGCAGCACCCATTGGGTAGAGATAATGATTAAGAAATGCTGACCCAAATCCACGTGATAAGCAATATTCCCCAAGCATTTTTCCCTCAAGGTATCCGCTTTTTAAATCACGATATCCTATTCTAGAAAAACGCCAAAGATCTCGCAATAAACTCCAGTGCTCAGGTTTAATTAAATAACTAAGTTTTGGGAAGAACGTGGATAAGCTATTACCTGCATATCCATATTCAGTTTCTTGATCGAAGTAGCTAAAAGTCATCGAACTATCTTCCAGCTTTACACCAAGTTGCGCCAATACCTCTGTAAACTGTGGATAGTTACGGTGATTCATAACTATAAATCCTGTATCCACTGCTGTGCCAGCATCAGGTCCGTCTTGTATTGTCAGTGTTCGGGTATGCCCACCTAAGTAATCATTTTTTTCAAAAAAATGCACATCATGCTTACGTGCTAATAACCAACCAGCAGTAAGACCAGCTACACCACAACCGACTACGGCTACTTTCTGACCTGACTTACACTCAGTTTTCATTTGATAGCTCAATAATAGGTTTAACAAATAGGTAGTGCATTACGGGCCATTCTTCTCCGTTGTTGTAAGCAAAAAGTTCGGAGCATGCCATATAGAATATCCGCCATCTTTGCCCCCATACCTTGGCTTCTTTCTTTCCATAACAATCTATGAAAGCTTTATCAACAGATGCGATTTCCGCATCGTGCTTCTTGAGCCAGGCTTCCAATGTTCGGCTATAGTGCTTTCCATTAACTGTCCAACGAGCTTCCTCATTCAATGAACCAGAAGCTATATTCAAAAGTTCAGTAGAAGGCATAATACCACCAGTAAAAAAGTACCGTGACATCCAATCACTATCACTTTTAACGTCAAAAAGATATGTGTACTTACAGTGACTAAATATGTGGGTGAATAATTTACCTCCTGGCACTAACCAATCATTTATTAAGTTCAGCAACTGGCGGTGATTACGTACGTGTTCAAACATCTCAATTGATACCACGCGGTCAAAAGTCCCCTCTGGATAATACTCATTAATGTCACAAGTTAAGACACGTAAATTATTTAATCCCCGTTCTTGTGCTTTAGATTCGATATAAGCACGCTGACTATGTGAGTTGCTAATTGCTACAACTGTGCTTTTAGGGTAGTGAGATGCCATCCAAAGCGATAGCGAGCCCCAACCGCAACCTAACTCCAAGATCCGTTGACCATCCTTCAATTCGGCTCGCTCACATGTGAGTTGGAGCATGATAGCTTCTGATTCATTTAAGCTAGTACCTGTATCAGGCCAAAAACCGCTACTATATTTAACATGAATTCCTAAGACCGAACTGAAATAAGATGCTGGTATTTCATAGTGCTGTGAATTGGCAGCTTCA
>CAJWHF010000043.1 GCA_913041275.1 uncultured Opitutia bacterium | reverse complement strand
CTAATCGGCTGCGCAGCTGCTCAGGGTCAAATAAATACTCTAGGTTGGATACTTTTTTTGATTCTCTTCTTTTGGCAAATGCCGCACTTTTTCGCGATCGCTTGGACATACCGACAAGATTATCAAAAAGGCGGTTTTGTAATGCTTTCAAACTCCGATTCTGATGGTAAAAAAGTTGCCCGCCAAGCCTTCATGTTCTCGCTGGCATTAGTAATTAGCACACTCCTACCAGTAATTTTAGGATTCAGCACTTGGGTCTATGGCATAGTTGCTGTATTATGCGGATGGTATATACTACATCATTCAGTCGCATTTTTAAATGTAAAACAGCGAGATGGTACAGCTCGTAAATTATTTTTAGCCTCTATCTTTTACTTACCAGCGCTCTTATTTCCTCTAGTGCTGGATCTTTGGCTACTTTAGTTTACTATGACGTTTACTGAATCGTTACCGACACTAAATGCATGCCTAAACGGCACAGCCACAATACTACTTACAGCAGGATTTGTGTGCATCAAGACGAGTCGCGAAAAGGCGCACAGAGCTTGTATGCTATCAGCATTTACTGTATCAGTCATTTTTCTATTTTTCTATGTCTTGCACAAATGGCTAGTGCAAGGAGTACATACTCCATTTGGAGGCGATGGTGCATGGCGCACTATCTACTATACAATGCTACTGTCTCATATCGCTCTAGCTATTATAATTGTACCGCTCATACTAAAAACTCTCTCCTTGGCAATCCGCGGCAATCGTGATTCTCACAAAAAATGGGCGCGCTGGACTTTTCCAATATGGTATTATGTTTCTGTTACCGGAGTTTTAATTTACTGTTTCCTATATCTTTGGTGGCAAGAATCCTCAATAAGTGGCTAATACAAGCCCTAATCCAAAAGCGCAGAATATAGCGACTAGCTGGTATTACTTACTCTACTGTCATCACACCCCGCATGCCAGCATATATATGAGCAGGAAAGGAGCATAAAAAATTATAGTCTCCAGCTACTTCAGGAGCCGTAAACTCAACAGTGTCGCTTTCCCCAGGTCCAAGTAGTTTTGTAGCTGCTATGATCCCCCCGCTATATTGCAAAGGAATATAGTCGTTATCACGCGAAGAGGCGGCATCGGTCGCAAAAGTATTAACATTTATATCTGCTCCTAGGATAACTAGATTATGCCCCATTGTAGCTTTCGGCATCTTACCAAGATTTACTAGTTTGAGTTTTACCGGGCCACCAACTGGCACAGCAAAGGACTCTATGTTAAAACGCATCTTATCATCTGCTGTTATCTCTACTACTGTTACACCATTTACTAGAGAAACAGGTTCTATGTTGGCATTTAGATCAGAGACGGAAACCTCCGGAATCCCATTGCTCGCAGTTTCAACAGATGAGGGATCATTACATGCTAGCAAGAATAATACAGGAAGAAACCATAGATAGATTTTAAACATACATTTTTTTAACACTTATTTAATCAGAAAGTCCAGTTTTCTGCCTGAATAAGTATAAATGACCTAAAGATTAATTCAGCTAATAGCGCGCGTTAGACTTACTGATGCTAATAGTTATTTGAAGTTTAACTTGTAAGATACGATTAGCTGAGTAGTATAAAATGACCGTTATACCTTCTGTATAAGCTCATTTAACATCGTTCGTAGTTCAATTACTCGTGAAGTCCATTTCGGTACGTTTATTGCGTATTTTTTCAACTGTTAGTATCTGGGTACTAACCGCTTTTATTAGTGGTTGTAGCTTGGACACTCGTATGTCCACATTCGTACCCAAGGGTCCGATAGCAGAAACGCAGCTAGACTTATTTATGCTAACGGTCTGGGTAACAGGTTTTATCTTTATTGCCGTAGGTGGAGTCTACACCTACACCATCATAAAGTTTCGCGAGAAACCTAACGATGATCGACCGCTTCCAACTCAAGGACATGGTAACCCACTGATAGAAATCGGCCTAATCGGTGCTTCTATATTTTTACTTGTCATTATAGCTGTGCCAACCTTACAGGGAATTTGGTTTACTCATGACACACCTGACGACCCAGAGAGCCGCATGGGTACTTGGTACAATGGAGACGAACTCTCTGATGAGGAAGCAGACAACCCACTCATTATTAAAGTTAAAGGATACCGATGGTGGTGGGCTTTTGAGTACCCGCAACTAGGCATTACAACGGCCAACGAGATGGTTATCCCTGCTGGTAAAGTTGTGCACTTAGAATTACGCTCTGTAGATGTAATCCACTCTTTTTGGTTACCTAAAATTGCGGGTAAAGTTGACCTCATCCCTGGAAGAACGAATTCTATGTGGATACAGGCAGGAGACAATTACCTTAATTGGAAAGAAAAGCACGGCCATAAAGCTGATGACGAAAGCTTAAGGTCTGAATACTCTAGCTACCTCGAAGAAGAGATTCACGATTATTACTATGGCCAGTGCGCTGAATATTGCGGCGACTCCCACGCTCGCATGCTATTTCGTGCTAATGTCGTAAATGATGATGATTTTACCACTTGGGTTGCAGATGAAAAAAATGGACACAAAGCTCCAAGCAATATGAATTGGGATGAGTGGTATGCAGCTTACGATGAGAACCCAAATCAACTCTCTGGTGACCTACACGAGGGCCTCAAAATATTCATGGGAAGGGGTCAGTGCGCTACTTGCCATCAAGTTGCAGGCAATCCACGGGCACTTGGAGTAGCAGGGCCTAATTTAACTAATGTAGGCTCACGTATGTCAATCGCTGCAGGCTGGCTCAATCATCGATCCGACACTAACAATGTGGATATAGAAAAGCAGTACGATAACTTTTTTAAGTGGATCAAAGAGACCGATGTCGTAAAGCCCGGTAATTTAATGTGGCGAGCTAATGGTGGTGGTATCGGCGAATTGACTAATGAAAATGGTGAAATTGCCCTTTTAACAGACGATGAAATCCATAAACTATCACTTTATCTTCAATCCCTAAAATAAGCCATACCTATGAGCTACACAGAAATCCAAACACCTAAAAACCCTTCTACCAAGGATACTACTTCTGTACCTCAAGTGCTGACTCCACAGAGCAGTCAAATCGGGCTAATGCGCCCCGATCATAGCAAGAACGTTATTATTGATTGGTTGACTACTGTTGACCATAAAAAGATCGGTTTAATGTACGGCGCAATTGCACTGTTTTTTCTTTTGGTTGGTGGTGTCGAAGCACTCATAATCCGTACTCAACTCGCTATTCCGGAAAATGACCTTATATCTGCTCAACGATATAATCAGCTTTTTACGATGCATGGTACGACCATGATTTTCCTAGCCATTATGCCGCTCAATGCTGCGTTTTTTAACTTTTTAGTTCCGCTGCAAATTGGTGCCCGTGATGTAGCGTTTCCGCGGGTAAATACTTTCAGCCTTTGGGCTTTCGTAGCTGGCGCTCTTGTTATTAATTTCGGATGGATTTTACAGGCTCTTCAAGTAATGGGGCTCTTTCAAGCAAGCGGGCCAACAGCTGGAATGAATGATTTCGTACCCGCTATGGGATGGTTCGGATATGCACCGATAACTGGTATAAATTTCACAGGTGCTGGTACTGATTTTTGGATTATGGGTCTACAGATTCTGGGTATTGCCTCACTATCTGCTGCAATGAATTTCGTTGTGACTATAATTAATATGCGTGCCCCAGGTATGAAAATGATGCGCATGCCGGTTTTTACTTGGATGACACTAGTCGTCTCTCTTTTGATAGTATTTGCATTCCCAGCCATCACAGTAGCCCTAGGTCAATTAATGTTTGATCGCTGCTTTGGCACTAATTTTTTCGTAGTAGCCGGTGGTGGACAGCCCATACTCTGGCAACACCTCTTTTGGATTTTTGGACATCCTGAAGTTTATATTTTAGTGTTACCCGCGATGGGTATTGTCTCAGAAGTACTGCCTGTTTTCTCCAAGAAGCCTCTATTTGGCTACGCTATCGTGGTATTCTCCGGTGCAGTTATCGGGTTTCTCGGATTTGCAGTATGGTCTCACCACATGTTTACTACAGGCTTAGGTAAGGTTGCTACTGCCGCCTTTTCCTTGCTCACCATGGCTATCGCCGTGCCCACAGGGGTCAAAATTTTTAATTGGATAGGCACTCTTTGGGGTGGTCGCGTGCGTTTTAGTGCGCCAATGATATTTTCTATCGGATTTGTATGGATGTTTATGATGGGAGGGTTCTCCGGCATAATGCACTCTTCGGCACCAGCTGATGCACAACAGCAGGATAGTTACTTTGTTATCGCACACTTTCACTATGTAGCTATTGGGGGCATATTTCTTGCAGTCGTAGCTGGAATCTATTTCTGGCTCCCAAAAATGATTGGTAAAATGTGGAAGGGAAATTTAAGTACTTGGGTCGCAATCTTTAGTACAGCTGGTCTAAACATTACTTTTTTCCCTATGCATTTTCTTGGCCTACTAGGCATGCCACGCAGAACCCATACTTACTTAGCAGGATTTGGCTGGGAAACCTACAATCTCATCTGTACTATAGGTGCATATATTCTCGCTTTTGGCATTTTGCTTCTAGTCGTAGACATTGTACGCTGCTTCCGTTACGGCGAGCCGGCGGGAGATGATCCTTGGGATGCACGCACACTTGAATGGGCGACTACCTCCCCTCCAAAAGTTTATAATTTCGCTAAAACACCTATCATTCCTGCTCGTGATGCACTTTGGGAGAACAAATATGGTCCGAAAAACCGAAAAATCACTTATGAGGACGATCATGGTCACGGCATTCACATGCCTAGTCAGTCATGGATGCCCCTGATCGCATCGCTAGGCTTTATTCCACTCGGTTTAGGTATGTCACTAATGCAAGCAGGCGTTCCTTTCATGGGTTATTTTGCTATATTCGGGTTAGTAATGCTCAGTATCGGAGTTGCTCTTTGGGCGATAGAAGGGCCGGGCGGCTATCACCTGAATGCCAAAGAGAACGTTGCTTAGGCTGCTTATTCGAAACTTTCTAAGGACTCATTCTAATTACTATTAATATGCACACCGCAGAAGCGACGCACGAAGACAGTCACGATAATCTTATTATTGATAATAAGAAACTTCTTATGTGGGTTTTCTTAGGGTCAGACTGCATGTTTTTCGGTACTCTTATTTCTACTCATTTAATCTACCGTAAGTTATACCCTGAGTCATTTGACCCAACCGCACTTTTTAGCTTAGAACTCACTTCGTTTTCTACCTTCATACTTTTAATGAGTTCCTTCCTTATGGCACTTGCCGTTTCGGCTATGCACAAAGGGGAACTTAAAAGCTTCCGAAACAATGTTATCGGCGTAGTATTTTTCGGGCTTATATTCCTAGGCTGCCAAGTCTACGAATTCGCCCACTTCGTCCATGAGGGCTTAACTCTTTCAACTAACACTTTCGGCTCAACATTTTATATGATGACAGGAACGCACGGAGTTCATGTTGCTATAGGTGTATTCTGGCTCGTCTGCATGTATTTTTACTCGCACACTGGCAAAATGAATGCTCACGAGAGTGCAGTCGACGTAGAAGTCGCAGGACTCTATTGGCACTTCGTTGATATCGTATGGATTGTAATCTTCACAGTAGTCTACTTGATTGAATTTATCTAAATATCATATTAATTAATAAAAATTTCATATTTTATAATCTATGACTGATAACGACTACCAACCAGTTCCCTTGGCGCCTGATTCTCATAAAGACAGTGAGACTGAAAAATACCATACCTTCGTGAATCTTGCGCTAGGCCTAGCAGCAATCACTGGTATCGAACTCGTACTTGTCTATCTACCCTTCAATAAGGCTCTAATCTTCACTGTCTTGATAACACTTTCTTTGTTTAAATTTGTAGCTGTCATAGCTTGGTTCATGCATCTAATCTACGATAAACTAATTCTTACACTTGCCTTTGGAACGGGTTTATCAATAGCAACCGGCACCTTTATTGCATTAGGTTTTCTCACCTCTCGAGGTAATGTAGATATGGAAGCGATCACCGGATTTTAATCCAGATCCTCTGCTTTAGAACCAATATTTTTCATTGGTTCTAAAGTAAGCCTTATTTTATTTAATGGTGTTGATGCACTCAAACTGGGTGACTAATCTGTTTTTCTGATGCAGTTACACTGGCATACCGAACCACTCCTACTCATTACTCTTTTGGGCGTTGGTTGGCTTTATGCTCTTGCCATAGGCCCACTACGAAAACGTATAGCAAAGCAAGAAGACTTCCCCTTTTTGTGCTGTATTCTGTTTTATACAGGTCTTGTCGTGACTTATTTAGCTGTAGGATCCCCGCTCGACCAACTAGGCGAACAGTTTTTGTTCAGTGCACACATGCTCCAGCACATGTTGTTAATTTACGCTTCAACAACTTTATTTATCTATGGAACACCTACTTGGTTAATAGACTGGTTGCTACAGGCTGTGTTTCTAAGAAACGTAATGCGCCTTCTATCACATCCAGCATGCGGAGGCTTACTATTTACTTTCGTCTACACCGTATGGCATGTGCCTGCTCTTTACGAATTAGCACTACACGACAAGCGCATGCACATTTTAGAACACTGGACTATGTTCTCTCTCGGATTAATTATGCTTTGGCCATACTTATCAAAATCACGTTTAGTGCCACGTCACAGCTTTGGGGTGCGTATGTTGGCAATTTTTCTACTCATGGTGGGGCAATTACCAGTCTTTGCCTTTCTTACTTTTGCAGGTGAAGCTATTTATCCTACTTACATTTGGGCGCCACGTATCATCAACTTAGATCCACTAAACGATCAAATACTTGGAGGGATAATCATGAAGGTTGTAAATATGGGCTTCTCGCTGACAATGCTTGCGATTACTTTTTACCAGTGGTCAATTAGTGAAAATGAGGTGGACTCACAAGAGGTACTACTCAATTAATATCTTCAAGATCGCTAATTACTATGACTTGGGAAATCATATTCATATTTGTACTTCTTGGTTTTGCTATTATTAGCTTCATCTGGGAGCGCATCACCGCAGACCTGACATCATTGACAGTATTTTGCATTCTACTGTTTGTCAGTATGATCACCAAGAGCGATACATTGCCGTCTCTTGAGGAGATTCTAGGAGTCTTTGGTAACTCTGCACTACTCACTATTGCTTGTATGTTTATTGTCAGCGCAGCCCTAGAACGTACGGGCGCCATCGACCTAATCACTGCATATCTGCGCAAACTAGTTAAATTACCCTATCGAGCATTTATTTTTATAATGGTTTTGGGTGTAGGTGCTGCCTCGGCCTTCATTAACAACACCCCTGTTGTAATCGTTTTAATGCCGGTTATACTCTCGCTTTCTAAAGAAATGGGGCTCGCGTCCTCCAAACTACTAATTCCCCTTTCTTACGCGTCTATATTTGGTGGGACCTGCACATTACTTGGTACAAGTACCAACCTTCTTGCTAGCGGTATTCTACGCGATGCTGGGCATGCCCCAATTGGAATGTTTGAACTTGCTGCTGTTGGTCTGCCTATACTCTTATTTGGCTCCATCTATCTAGTGCTTTTTGGCGAGAGACTTCTGCCAAATCGCGAGACACTTACCTCCATTCTCACTGATGAGGAACGTAAAGAATTTATTACAGAAGCTTTCGTCCGACCAGGATCCGATTTACACGGGCAGACTGCAAAGAATGGTAATTTACATAAGGGCAGAGGCATCAGACTTCTTGAAATAATACGCCGTGGCATTGCTTTACCTGGCGACCCAAACAAACAAGAACTCCAAAGCGGCGATCGTTTACTCTTAGCTTGCCGACCATCAGGAATAGCTGAAGCGCAATCGATGAAAGGAATTGAAATCGAGAGCGAATTAGCTGAAGGCCTTGAAACTATTGCTACTAATGAAGGTGCCCTAGTTGAAGGTGTTGTTACACCCTATGCATCGGTAACAGGACTGACATTAAGCGAAATTAATTTTCGTCAACGTTTCCGTATGATCGTTATGGCTATACATCGTAAAGGCGCGAACCAACGCGAACGCCTCTCCAGCCTACGCTTGCAACCTGGGGATACACTGCTGATGATGGGATCTACTGAAGCAATCGATTCACTAGCTAATAACGACGAAATAATTATCCTAGATCGCCCACGTGTGCCTGCACGTAGTTTAAGAGTAAAAATGCCAATCGCTCTTTGTACTACAATCGCCGTTGTTGCGATGGCTACAATGAACCTCATTCCTATTGTAGCTTCTGTTAGCATAGGAGTAGCTGTTTTGTTATTATCAGGCTGTATTAAGGCTAAAGAAGCATACGCCTCTGTTGAATGGAGTATTCTAGTCATCATCTTCGGTATGCTCGCTCTTGGACTTGCCATGGACTCTACTGGAGCCAGCCGTTTGATAGCCGAAAGCATGACAGGACTCGTCTCTTATTTAGCACCTAATCATTTGCAAAACATTATCATGTTAGCACTTATCTACGTGATCACATCAACTTTCACTGAGTTTCTATCTAACAACGCATCCGTCGCACTTATGGTACCCATCTCTTTAGGCATTGCGACTCATTTAGGTATCGATCCGCGCCCCTTCGTCGTGGCCTCATGTATTGCTGCTTCAGCTAGCTTTGCCACACCTATAGGATACCAGACCAATACCTATGTATATGGAGTCGGCGGTTATCGTTTCTTTGATTTCACAAAAGTCGGCTTACCGCTCAACCTAATTTGTTTTGTGCTTACCATTAGCATTGTACCACGTTTGTGGAGTTTTTGAATTAGATGTAATACATTTCTGAATCAGCATCTTTTACGATGAGTTCGCTGAGGGTATACTCTGCCATCTTGGATTTGAAGGACTTACCAATCTCGTCCCATATGGAAACCACACGAGCACCCGAATGACCTTGATTATCAAAGTTGTGGTTTAATAACTCGGCGTCTACAGCTTCTACAATTTCGATCAAAGTAATCTTTTCTGGTTCACGCGCTAGCGCGTAGCCGCCCTGTTTACCCCGCCTACTTATAATTAAACCTGCTCCGCGTAATTCTTTAAGAATCTGCACAAGGTAATTTGCAGGTATTGACTCTGATGTGGCCAAATCCTCAATGTGCACCAACGAATCTTGACCATATCTC
>CAJWHF010000042.1 GCA_913041275.1 uncultured Opitutia bacterium | reverse complement strand
GCTACGTGCGTAGGAGAGAGTGGTAAGGTGATCGCCATAGATATTCAAGAGAGTGCTATCGAATCAACTCGCAGTCTCTTATCAGAAAAAGCTCTTCTTGATCGTGTGACACTACTGCTGGGCGACCACTCTGCAATCTTAGAGCAATTGCTTGAAAAATATAAAGAATCTGTTGCTACTGTCGTATTTAACTTAGGCTATCTTCCTGGAAGTGACAAATCCGTGAAGACTGAAGCTGCTAATACAATTCAGGCATTAGAAGTCTCTGCCATGCTCCTTAGACATAGCGGTATGCTTTGCGTTACAGCTTATCGCGCTCATCTAGGAGGCAGAGAAGAGGCTACCACAGTAAAGCAATGGATGGCTTGCAAGGAGGCTAATGGTTGGCAAATAAGAAGCCATTTGCCCGCTTCTAGTAATCTGCCGCCGATTCTTTGGCTAGCTGTTAAGCCTTAGCCCTTACGAGGTGTTATTGCTCTTCGTCAATTAGACGGGTGTCTTAAATGCTTACTAGCCGGCACATCAAATACTTATAATTATAAGTATGCACAAAAAAGCCCTTCGTAATGACCGAAGGGCTTTTTGAAAGAATATGCTTAATTATCCGCGGCGGCGAAGCATCACAAATCCAAGAGCTACAAGACCAGCAAGAGTGGCATATGTAGAAGGCTCTGGAACAGCTGTAACACTACCTGCGCCTACAGAAGAGGCAAATGAAGGTGCACCAGTACCTGTTAAGCTAAGATTAGCACCATCGGCTGGAACTGTCCATCCGTCAGTGAAAATAGAGTATGTGTCACTAGCGAGTGCGGAGGTTAATGATGAAGCAAATGCGAGCACACCTATTTCGTTACCCGTTGCGACGCCTGCGCCGAGATTGTAAGTCACACCTGAAACAAGTGCACTACTTCCACCTGCAGGATTGATAGAAGCTGCACCAAGTACTGTGTAGCCATTTAAAGCTGTGCCAGTATCGAATAACGTACCTTCAGTAACAGCGCCTGAAAAGTTAAACAGATTTGTGTCGAATGTGGCAGAACTTGAAGCAACAAACACACCAGTGGATAGACCGTTCAATTCAGCACTGAAAATTGATGTTCCGCTAAGCGTAATAGATGCATTTACAGCAACGCTTGATAACAGTAGACCTGCGATTAGTGATTTTATTTTCATATTTTTATTAGGGTTAAGTTTTATTTTAGAGTTATATTAAGAATTTTTATAGGGTGTAAGGTAGATTCGCTGTCCAATATCCAGAAGGTGTATCTGCACCCTTACGGATGATAAATGCTCCTCCAGCTGGTATTGTGACTGTATCTTTGGCGCCGGTAAAGGCATTATTAGCATCAAACCACCCAGCTGCTACGAAACCTGACGAACCGTCGTGGTAAGCATAATTAGCAGTGGGAGATGGGTTTAGTCCCGCAAAACTTTCATATACAATCACCTGCGAAGTAGGCGCAAAGACGTTTTCGGAAACATCTACTACATCGGTTAACGATGAGAGTGAGAGTTGAATAGCTGCAGGATATGGGTTGTAGACTAAATTGTCGTTTTGGGAAGCCGAATCAGATACTACAGTGATACTAAGCGGTACTGTGGGCACCGCACCAGGCACAACTAAGGAAAACTCGGAGCCTGAAACATTACGAATAGTAATAAATGAATTTGGTGGCAGCAATGTATCATCTTTTGTACCAGCAAACGCGTTGTTAGCATCAAACCATCCAGCTGCCACGAAACCTGAAGATCCATCGTGATAAGCATAGTTAAATGCTGGTGCTTTATTAATGCCAACGGCTGTTACATCGTTTAATATTACTTGTGCACCTGGTGCGAAAACGTTTGATGAAACGGGAAAATCCGTTCCAAAAAGAGAAGACAATGTCCAGAAAGGTACGACCTTGAAGGTATCATCACTCGCAGCACCTAGAGATTCTAGATCTTCTGCTACAGTTATAGAGGTAGCAGTAGCAGAAGCAACTTGGAACCACTGTCCTGATAAAGATCCGCTAGTGAACTGCAAATAGTGCGCGTCACTTGCGGCAGACGCATCCACGCTGGTAGCCACGACGCCCGATGCAACACTAACAGCTGAAGTTTCGAGTATAGCGGTTTGCTCCATAGGGAGACCAAATTTTGTATCAGCGGAATCAGCTGCTGTAAATGTTACATAACCGACAGGGTCTGTTGTAACTGTTGAGCCAAATAGGCTAGTAGAGAGGACAAGTGCCCCTGAGGAGAGTATCGATAATAAGGGTATTTTTTTCATGTGTATCGTTTAAACTAATGCTATGAAATAGGTGGTCAAGCAAATTAGCCTACTTTTTAACGAATTATGAGAATTTTTACACTTAGAGCCCCTAATATTTAATTAGTGGATAACAAACCACTGATTATTAATTATTTATGAGGCATATATTCACCAACGCGAATTTAAAAAACTACTCTATTAGTAATTTACTGAGCGGCAATGATTAGTTTTTAGCTGGGATTGGGACACCCGCATCGCGCAAAATAGTATCAATCTGCCCAGATTGATAGTCCTGCGCACTAATATCGAACACGCTATCCACACCAAAGTAGGTCCCAAAAGTAGAATCTAGAGGCTTTTTTGCTGTAGATTCGTCAGGTTTTGTTGTGCTTTTCGGTGTTATATTTAAACCAGATATTGAAGAACTAATTGCACTTGATTTAGGACTGGCAAACATCCAGTTCATGGCACCTTGGTTAGCCTTCGCCTCGGCGATAAAGATCTCATGAACCTGCGCTCCTTCGACAACTAGAACGCTTTCGAAGGGAATGCGGATACTATCGATTTTACGGAAGTCGCTATAGGTGATAACTTCTTCTAGCCCGCTGACTTGGTTAGTCGTTATACGGCGGCGCTCGGCGTAGTCGGTAATATCAAGGAAAGAACGAATAATCTGACCATCAGGTAACGTGACTTGAATCTCGTAGCAACGGCCCCCGTCTACATCGGCAGCTCCTAGAAGCTCAATCTCCTTCCCTTTAATTAATGGATAAAGCAGATGGCCCCCTATCGTGGCGTCGCGAGTAAAATTACTCGCTTCTGCTTCAGGCATAGAGGAAAAAGACGGTTCGTTTCTCACTGTATTGGACTGCCAGGCATCTTCTCCGTCATAACCCATTTCAATATTGCTACCATTGGGCGCTAGGACCGTTAATTTATAATAATAAGGCTTCTTTTTAAAGGCCTTGAAACGTAGCTCGTCTTCAGATAAATGAAGAACCCCTTCATATTGAATACTTTTTATAGCCTCCCATTCCTGCTCACTTGTAAAATTATTCTTGTAATATTTGTCTAAAATTGAAGCGAGTTTAGGGTCTAGACCATACGTATCCATAGCACCTTGTTGGGCACCTGCCCGCGCGTAGCCACTTAAAGGACCGTACCCATTCGCACCGCTTGCGATAAAAGTGATGATGCAATTAAGGGTTAAAAGAAGACGGAACAAAAACATACCTATGATAAATTGTAGAAATTTAAGGGTTCGTAACTAGCTAATAAATAAGCTACCAAAACAGAGAATTAAAATAAAATTACCCTATGCGAAAGATTAGCTAAGGCCAGGAACAGAAGAAGCTTTTTTCTGGCTTACTGGTGTGCCGAGCACTTCAGCATAAATAAATGCTGCACGGGCGGCAACTGGATCACGCAGGGTAGTGCGGACACTACCAGAAAAAAGACCGCCAGTGCGAGACCTAGTATCAGGTCGACTATTGGAAGCTATATTATTTGCACCCAGTTTTTGCAGTTCCTGGGCCTGCTTTTTAGTAGCCTCAACTCTTTCAAGCCTCGCCTGCAGTTGAGAGGCAAATGTTTCTCTAGGGGTAGAAAAAAGCTCGGGTTCTGGTTGGGGTTCGCTCACACTAGCGTCTTCTTGGGAAAAACTACCAGAGGAAGATGGCTCTGATGACCCGCCCCTTCGCTGACTGATCTTACGGCGAATCTCCTCTTGGATTCGGCGCTGCCGATCGTCTACATCTGTGTCTTCAGATGTTTGGTCAAAAACCTCCTCCGCCTTCTTTGAGAGCTTACTACCAAAAAGGTAAATAACTGCAAAGATGATAGGAATGATATATTCGAATATATTATCCATACGTGGAAAAAGGTACCCCAACTCTACTGCAATCTACTGATTTTCATCTCCCTTGGAGATGGAGTCGCGCATATCTGTGTCGGCCTTAATGTTATTTAAGCGGTAGTAATCCATAACACCAAGGTTGCCAGATCGGAACGCTTCAGCCAGCGCAAGGGGCACTTGAGCTTCGGCTTCGACTACTTTAGCGCTCATTTCTTCTACTTTAGCTTTCATTTCCTGCTCGAGAGCGACAGCTGCTGCGCGGCGCATCTCGGCCTTAGCTTGAGCGACATTCTTATCGGCCTCTGCTTGAGACTCTTGAAGTTTGGCGCCGACATTTTCGCCAACGTCGACATCGGCGATATCGATGGAAAGAATTTCAAAGGCGGTGCCCACATCAAGCCCGCGCTGAAGCACGACCTTAGAAATAGAGTCGGGAGATTCGAGGACAGTTTTATATGAATCGGCAGAACCAATAGTAGTAACAATACCCTCTCCGACACGAGCAATGATAGTCTCTTCTAGAGCAGAGCCGACATAATTATCCAGATTCGAGCGAACTGTGACACGGGCACGAGCTTTTACTTGAATGCCGTCTTTTGCAACTCCATCAATACTGGAACGAGAGCTCTCCGTAGCGGGACAGTTGATCACTTTGGGATTAATGGAGGTGCGAACAGCCTCGAGAACCGATTTGTCCGTACCTTTAGTAGCGAGGTCTATGGCGCAGGCGCGCTGCCAGTCCAGTGCAATGTTCGCCTTATCTGCGGCAATGAGCGCTTGAACTGTTGGGATGACATTACCCTCAGCTAAATAGTGCGCCTCTAGATCATTTGCGCTGATTTCGATGCCAGCCTTAACCGCGGTAATACGCGCATCGACCACGAGAGAAGCAGGTACTCCCCGAAGGCGCATAGCAATTAGGGTAGGAAATCCAACAGGAGCCCCAGAGAGGAGCGCTCGTAGCCAGATACTGAAGAAACTTATAATAATGAAGAATCCTACTAGTAAGATAAGGCCTAAGATGGCGGAGAAGCCAAGTTGCCAGCCAGCTAAGGCGAGAGGAAGAATTTGGTCTGTCATAGTTTTTGAATAATGAGTTTAAAATTATCTTGGGAGCTTACACGGATTGAATCGCCTGAATCTACATACCCATCTAGAGATTGTGCCTGATAACTTTGCCCGTCAATCTTAACTATTCCGCTCGGATTAAGCCGTGTGAGTGCGAGACCTTCTCTGCCCACGATATCTGCAGATCCTGGGGCTTGATTTGAACGACCAGTCACTTTTGCCTTAAGGAAGAAGCCACGCCCCAATGAGGTACGCGCCAGTACCTTAAATTCTATAAATACTAGTAGTGAGATAGCTATCGACGCGCCTAGGAAAGTGAGCACTGCCGCGCTTATACCAAACTGCGCTGCAGTTATCCAAGTAGCTAGAAGAACACACAGCACGGCAATAGTGCCAAGGATTCCCCCGGGAAGAATTACTTCAAAGAAAACTAGGACAATTGCTGCGACGATTAGACTAATCACGGAGCTCATAATAAGAATTTATATTAAACAGGAATGTAAGGAGATTTATAAAGTTAAGAAAGTCACGCATTTGCTTCCTCTTCCTTATTTAAAATAGGCTCTACGATTAAGTTAAAATCGGCGACTTTCTGCACGCGGATTGTGATGCCCCTGTCAATCGCGCCTAAGGTCGCGAGCGCATCGTAGCGCTGACCACCAATCTCAACCTGGCCCCCAGGAAAAAGATCCGTTACCGCGACGCCAGTGCTCCCTACTTGCGGGAGACTAGTCTCGCGCTGATCACGCAGCGATTGCCTTTCTCCACCTGCTGTCTGAGATAAAACGAGTGAGCGCTCTAGCCAAGAGCCTGGGAAAAAACGAGAAGATACCAGAGCGCCAATAGCAGCTATAGCCAGCCCAAAAACCAAGTTCATCATCGGCTCAGCAAGTAGATCGGGGGATACGCTAAACGGCTCACTAGGCCAGATATCGACCATAGCCCATACAAGAGAGCCTAAAATTAAGGCTAGGCCGCTGATAGCGAAGATCAAAGTACCAGGAAAGAAGAAGATTTCGACGATCACTAAGAGTATGCCGAGTGAGAAAAAGAGGAAGACCTCATTTCCAGCGAGGCCTGCTATATATTGACTCGCAAAAAAGATCCCAAGGCAAGCGATGCCCGCGATACCAAAAACACCAAAACCCGGGGTCTTAAACTCGAGAAAGAGGCCGAGCATACCGATGCCGAGTAGAGCAGGAGCGAATGTATTCATCCACTTAGCAATTACCTCGGAATAGGTCAGTTCAAATTCCTTAATCTCATATTTACCCTCACCTAAGCGGGCATCAAGTAGCCCATCTACCGTGTCGAAAGTACCTAAACTCAGAAGACTTTCTGAGGGTTCACCATATTTAAGAATGGCCTCGCTCGCGGTCAAGGTCAGCAGTTCACCTGAGGGCTTGATCAATGCGTCGCCTATCTTTAATTCGAAGTCGGCATCGAGCATGGCCCGAATGACGTCAGACCTGTAGGGGTAATCTTCCGTTATCGCGCGGATATTAGCACGAAGGTAGCTCTCTACTTTCAAGCGTGCGGTCTCAGGCACATCTTGCCCACCACCCTGAATGACTGCAGATGCGCCCATCTTTCCGGTAGGAGCAAAATAGATCTCCTTTGTTGCAGCAGCGATAAAAGAGCCCGCCGAAATAGCATCGGGGTTAACGTAGGTCGCGGTAATACCATCGAACTTAGCTAACATCTTCATCATTTCGATCGTCAGATCCACCCGACCGCCTGGCGTATCCATATTTAGGAGCAGCATATCTGCCTTATTCTCTATCGCATCCTTTAGCCCGCGCCTGAGAATATAGAGGTTAGGCTTACTAATAGCGCCTGTAATAGGGATAACATATACCGCGAGCTCCTCAGCAGATGCCTCAAAGGAAGAAGGCAGCTCTTGAGCGTAACTAAAAACACTGAAAAGCAGGAGGCCCAATATAGATATGAGTCGAAGTAACATACGCTATAAATATGATTCCTCGTAAGGAAAAACGCAAGTGTGCGATCTTAGAAATTAACAAATTCAGCTTTTCGATTACACCTTACTGTGCATAAGAATAGAGTATGGAAATAATCGACTATCAAGGAGTGCAGCTATATCGCTGGAGAAGCGGCCCCTCGACTTATATTGCTCGGCCCGAACTAGGCTCGCGATTGATGAACTGGAGCTTAGAGATGGCCGATCATTCTGTGCGTGATATTATCCATTGGCCAGAGAATATAGACTTAGGGCAGTTCACTAAGGTTGATGGTGGCAATCCAATCCTTTTCCCATTCAGCGGACGAAACTTCTATAAAGGGAAGGTCGGACATTGGAAAGACGCTAAAGGCGTGGTTCGAGCGATCCCAAAAGATGGTTTTGCTGCAGAAGGGCACTTTGAGCTGGTCGAGATAAATGAAGGTGGCTTCACCGCGCAGTTCAAGCCAGATGCTATAGCTGAAAAAGCGTACCCATTTAACTATAGGTTCACGGTGCGCTACGTCTTCGAAGCGGTATCCTTTAGAGTCTACCTGCAACTCGATAATTTAGGCGACGAACCAATTCTCTGGTCAGCAGGGCATAACTTTTATTTCACCCTCCCTTGGCACGACAAACTAAAGCGAAGCGACTATCGCTTTGAGATCCCCGCCAAAAAGTGCTTCACTCAAGCGCCTGACGGCTCACTGCTGCCAGTTGAGAAAGGTTGGGATCGTTCCAACTCTTTTGGCGACCCATCCAATAACAACCGCATCTATACACGCCTCAAAGGTAGCACTGCTGTGTTCGGTCCGAACGGGGGGGAGGAAGACATCGGCATCCACTTCCTCGAGGATTCCGATACATATTCGAGCTGGAATACCTTTGTGCTATCAACAGAAGAGTCTGATAGCCCTTACTACTGCGTCCAGCCGTGGATGGGCCCGCCAAACAGCACGGAGCACGGAAAAGGGCGGCATGCTGTCAGCGCAGGCAGCAGTGCGATCTTTGGGGTGAAAGTAGCGCTTTTGTGAATAAATATACCAAAATATGGTGCTCTAGATTACACTCGAAATAACTGCATTAACTGTCACTATACATTCTTTCTTTTATGAAAATCATCATTATAGGCGCCGGCGAAGTCGGCCATAACTTGTGTAGCACACTAGCAGCAGCCGGGCACAATGTCACGCTCATCGAGCAATCAGATCTCCGCTACGAGAAATTAGACGAGGAGCAAAACGCACGGATAATTCTCGGCAATGGCAGCTCCGCTCGCCAGCTCGTCGATGTCGATGTTGCCTCTTGCGACGCCTTTCTTGCGATGACAAGCGATGACCGCACCAATGTGATCTCCTGTTCTCTGGCTAAAGGGCTGGGGGCGAAGAATACAATAGCAAGAATCCACGACGAAACCTACAGTGACAATTCCGTGATTAACTACCAGCTTCACTTTGGTATCGATCTACTAGTCAATCCTGAAGCCATCTGCGCAGTAGAACTAGCAAAAGAAATTCGTAGTGCTGGCCGCGTCGCAGTAGAAAATTTCGCCCGAGGTCAGATAGAAGTCCAGCAGCAGCAAGTCGCACCTAAATCACACTTTATCGGAAAGAAACTGGAAGACTTAAAACTCGACCCTCGTGTGCGTATCGGCTTCGTTCAGCGCGACGGGAACTCTGCAGTGGCAAGCGCAGAGACCGTTTTGCAAGAAAACGATTTAATTACTCTTTTTGGGCATCCAGAAGAACTCTTTTCCCTTCGCGAGCGTTTCGATCCAAAGCAAAAAATTAACGAGTCTCGCGTGGTACTCTTTGGGGGCAGCGAGACCGCGATCAGCTTAATACGTCTTTTATCGAACCCACGTTTTAAAGTGCGTGTTATCGAAAAGGAGAAAGCTAAATGCCGCGAGCTTTCGGAGCGTTTTCCCAAAGTTACTGTGATTCATGGAGATGCCACATCACTGCGCCTACTAGAAGAAGAGCAAATCGGTAGCGCCGACTATTTCGTGGCCTGCACAAAGGACGATGAGGATAATATCTTAACCTGCCTGCAAGCCGCTAAGCTAGGAGCTAACC
>CAJWHF010000041.1 GCA_913041275.1 uncultured Opitutia bacterium | reverse complement strand
ACGTACTGTGGCCGACATTGAAGGCTCACTAAAGGGAGAGGGATACGGAACTTTAAAAAAGGAAGTCGCTGATGCGGTGATCTCTGTTCTCGAACCTGTACAGGTCAAATACAAGGAGTTAATCGATGATAAGTCCTACTTAGAAGGCGTGCTCCGATCGGGCGCAGAAGCTGCTCAAAAACGAGCTTACAAAGTACTGGGTAAGGTCTACCGTAAGGCAGGCTTTGTCGAGCGACCACGCTAAAGGTAGGCACGTGCAGGGCATGTCCTTGTATTATACTTACCTTTTCGGTTGAGATTCTGGAGTATTACGCGAATATTATAGTGCGATGACTTCCTCTACATTTGATTTTGCCCGTGCGCGCGCTGATTTTCCTATACTCTCAACCGAGGTTAGGGGTAATCCACTCACGTATTTGGACAATGGCGCCACATCTCAAAAACCCGCCTCCGTGATCGAAGCTATTAAACGCTATTACAGCTCAGAGAATTCCAATATTCATCGCGGCGTACACTATCTGAGCGAACGAGCCACCGATGCATACGAAGCTGCCCGCGCCAAAACTGCCAATTTTTTAGGCGCTCCTGATCAAGACGAAATCATCTTCGTGCGCGGGGCGACTGAGGGGATAAATCTCGTAGCTCATGGTTTTATAGAAACGGTACTAAATGAGGGCGATGAAATACTCATTACTCACATGGAGCATCACGCTAATATTGTGCCATGGCAAATTGCGGCGGAGAAGACAGGCGCAGTTCTCAAAGTAGTGCCCGTCCTCGATAATGGAGAACTAGATCTAAATACTTACAAGAGCATGCTCTCTGATAAGACTAAGATTGTCAGCATCGTACATGTTTCTAACACGCTGGGTACGATAAATCCAGTAGAAGAGATCATTGAGCAAGCGCACAAGCTCGGGGTTCCTGTTTTACTCGATGCATGCCAATCTGTACCTCACATGCCAGTGGATATTTCTAAACTAGATTGTGACTTTTTAGTATTTTCTGGTCACAAGCTCTTTGGTCCCACAGGTATTGGTGTACTCTGGGGCAAACGAGAATGGCTTGAGAAATTTCCTCCTTATCAGAGCGGGGGAGATATGATCGAGCGGGTAGACTTTGAGGGTACCACTTACAAAGATATTCCTGGTAAGTTAGAAGCTGGCACCCCGAACATTGAAGGGGTTATTGGCCTTTCTGCGGCAATCGACTATGTTAATGAGATGGACCGTACAGGCGCCCTAGCTCATGAAAATGCCCTACTCAAGGATGCCACCGCAAAGCTCTCTGCGATTGAGGGTCTGCGCATTATTGGCACCTCGGTGGAAAAAGCTTCCATTCTTTCCTTCGTGATTGATGAGATCCATCCGCACGACATCGGGACATTTCTTGATGCAGACGGGGTGGCTGTAAGGGCAGGGCACCACTGCACTCAGCCACTACTTAAGCGCTTTGGCGTGCCTGCCACAGCACGTGCCTCATTTGCTTTCTACAATAACTTTGAGGATGTCGATCGCCTCGTTGACTCAGTGGTTAAAATGCAACGTTTCTTCAAGTAACTTTCTTTTTTGCGCGCGCGGCTCTTTTCAAAGCTTTCTCCGCTAACGATAGATTCTCATTAATTTATGCACTTATTTTTTACATGTTCTCTAATCTGGTTTTTTGCTTTCGTTGCAGACGCTGCGCAAATAAAAGGTCGCGTGCTTGATGTTATCCCAGGCGACCGTTCATTTGAAGTGAATGTTATTGCTAGCAGTGCGGAAAAAGTGGCTGAGAGTACTACGCAATTTTTCCGTGTAGGAACAGGTGACCTAGCAATCGACTATGAAGGCCGAACTATACGTGCTAATGCAGTTTATTACGGCGATAAATGGCACTTAGAACAAATTTTCCCCTTAGATGGTCTCGGCGCCAAAGCTGCAAGAGATGTAAATAGGCAACTGCGCCAGGAAACCGCTACGATGAGCCGTCGAAAGTATGTGAAGCATGGAGAGTACATTCCAAATTTTGCGATGATTGATCAAAATGGTGAATTTCTTCAGATTCGCCAGTTGCAGGGTAAGCCCTTTATTCTAAATTTCATTTTTACTCGTTGCACGGTACCTAAAATGTGCCCCGCATCTAGCAAACGTATGTCTGTTCTGCAAGATACTATTCGAGATGCTGGTTTAAATGATTTACAATTTGTCACTATCAGTTTCGACCCTGAGTTCGATTCTCCAGGTATACTCAGGCAATATGCCGAAGGTTATTCCATGGAGCCTGAAAACTTTCATTTACTAACTGGTGATTCGTCAGTAGTCGATGACTTGCTCCGCCAGTTTGGCATTCTAACGATGGAAGAGGACGGTACGATTAACCATACTATGGCCACTCTTTTAGTCGATCGTAATGGCCGTGTCGCTTACCGTAAAGAAGGCACTACTTGGACAATCGAAGAGTTCATCGAAGCTAGTCGAAAATTATAATGTATTACTTTAGCCTGTGTAAGCGGATTCCTGCTTGCGCCTGCCCATGTATTTCACAGTTTGTAGAGTAAATGTTCGGATTATCTAATTCTAGACTCGTTGGGTCGACAAAGGCTTCAATTACAGTCTTAAGCTTTATTTTTATAGGCGCTTATTTTGTACTAAGGGCGCTGCCGGATGCCCAGTGCGGATTTCTACATTATGTAGAGATCGTAAATGCTGATGGTGAGATTGAACTTTGCGCCACTAATCATGCTGGATTCCTAGACCTCACACGATTAAGTTATCCAGTTATCGCTGATTTACGCACTGTAAGTGCACCCCGCGCTGGGGACGAAGTACAGGTAGATCTGCACTTAGAGACCTCTGGCGGTATGTCGATCGCAGCACATGAATTAGCAGTTACACACACAGAAAAGATGCACATTATGCTGATTGATCCATCGCTCGAAGATTATCATCATGTGCATCCTAAGTCTGGTGGATTAGATGGTATCTACCGATTTTCCTTTACCCCAAATAAAGCGGGTAATTATCGTGTATTTACTGAAATTGTGCCACTACGCAGTCGTCGACAAGCAATTGCGCTGTCCGAGTTTGAAGTAACCGGAAAGCCAAATGACGCTAAATTTAAGCGCTCGATACAGAGTTTAGTCAATGGTGT
Organism: uncultured Opitutia bacterium; assembly: GCA_913041275.1. GTDB lineage: Bacteria > Verrucomicrobiota > Verrucomicrobiia > Opitutales > Coraliomargaritaceae > Thalassobacterium. Next base: position 6,101 of record CAJWHF010000041.1, on the reverse strand, counting down.
GCATTTTGAATTAGTGGGTGCTCCAGAAGTGTTAAAAACTGGTCGGGATTACAGCTTAGATTTAAATGTCCGCAATGAGGATGGTTCCTCTATTATATTGGAAACAGTGATGGGATCAAAGGGTCACATGGTAGCTTTTGACGCAGAAGCTAAGGGTTTTGCGCACATGCATCCAGTCGATGACGTAATTACTAGTCGAACTGCGGGTTTAGGTGGAGTAGGGCGAGAAGACTCCGAACTCACATTCCTTTTTAATGTTCCAAATCCTGGCTGGTACCGCTTATTTGCTCAAATCCAAGTCAAGGGTGAGGCACTATTTGGGCATTTCGATTTGTATGTAAAATAAGTTATCATGGATACTTTTGAGGATTTTAAATTATCTCGTGAGAAGATGGACCCTAGTTCTCGAAAATTAAGCGAACACCAGTGGAATCAGGCTTACGCAGCTTATCTTACATCTCGTGAGCGAGTTAGTGGTATTGATAATAGTAGTAGAAAGAGTAGAAACGTAAAAAACAAGATTTCCAAACGTGGTACCCATGCTCCTTCAAACTTATCCGAGTCGGGTTTGCTTAGGCTTACTGTTCGCGATCAGTCAGCATATGCGGACCTACGTTTAATAGTAAATTATCTCTCATGGTTGGCTATCGTTTTGGTCATCCTGGCCACTACTGTAAGCCTATTTTATTATACTTCTTCTAGCGCTTCGATTGTAGTTTTACTAAAAGCTGTTCTACAGGTACTCGGCATAGTAATTTTGCGTTTACTCTCTCAAGTTTTGATCGATATTCCAGATATCGCGTTATTTAGGGCTCTGAGGACTACTAAATCCAAGTAATTCGATCCCTAGTGTGTTTGCTTTTTTTATAAGCGAATCTTTATCTAGCATTATAACACGATCTACTTCAAGGGCAGCGGTACGAATATTACAGTCATTCATTACGTTTAATGTTTGCTCACCAAAAACAGGTACATCGAAGCGATAGTCCTGGTCACGTTTGACAGTTTTTACCAAAATAAGGTCATCGGTCTTAAATGTTCCAGCTCTCTTAAGCATAGAGTCGGTGCCCTCGAATGCCTCTACTGCAAGTACAGTTCCTTTGCGAACTACTGCACTCTGACCTATGTCTAATTCTGTAATACCTTGAGCAATACGAATTCCGTGATTAATAAAAATCTTATTAGCAAACGGTTTATTTTTTGTCATTAGGCTATGGTGTGCAAGCTGATCATCCAAAAAGCTCCTAGCATCGAGAACATGGATATTTAGCGCTTCGATCTCACTAGCAATAGCGCCAAAAATTGTTTCAGCATTTCTTATTTCTAGACTTTTTAGAATGGCTAATGCCTTTAGGTCGGGTTGTAGCCCTTGAAAAAGTCTTTTAGGCGTAATCTGACCAGCCATGACAGCATAGTGGCAGTTTAACTTCTTTAGAGACTTTAGTAGTTTTCCTAGCTGCCCGACTTTGATTTGAATATGTTCTTCCTTCGAGGCGCCTTCTATTAGGCTTTGATCTGTTTCACCTAAGAAAGAAATAATGCGTAGTGGTACTCCACTTGCACGAATACGCTCAGCCATGAGAGTTGGGTAGAGACCTTTTCCGGCGATTAAACCGATGGGTCTATTGTCGAAATCACTGGGTAAAAAAGCTGATTTTGAGTGCGGCATGGGACTTATTAATTTCTGAATCTGTATGGGCGAACAGTAGGTTGCTCGAAATATTCTGGCCTGACAATCAGAACTGGCTCTGGCGCTAGACCACTTCCTTTATTGGGCTTAAATTGGACGCGTCGGCTTGCATTGTGGGTAGCTCTAGATAGTGAGAGCAATTTTGGATTGAGGGTATTAATAGGCAGATTTACAATGGCTTTCTTTTTACCTTCTAGTATGCGAAGGCTCTCTGGCGCCGTAATATATTCGTGATTATTATTTCCTGTGTAGTAATAAGTTAGTGTGCCCTCGGTGGCAGTAATCTGGAGATCGGTGGCATCCCCCTCAATTAGGCAACTGCCTTTATACAGGCGTAATTCGCCATCTGGCAGGATAATTTTAATCTCTGATAATGGCGAGAGATAATTGCTAGCAATAGCAAGTAAGCCCTCTTTGTATTTCAAGTATAATCTAGAGACCGAAGCCTCGAGCCTACGGTTCTGTTCTTCCAGATTAAAGGGTAACTGTGTGTAGTCTACGCATTGAAGGAATGTTTCACTATCGAGTCCAAGCGCAACACCGTTAGAAAGAGTCATAAATAGTCTGCTTTTAGTTCCCGTTCGAAAGTTCAAGCCATCTGGCAATAGGACAGTATGTAACTTGCTTTTCACGGACTTTCCATCGTGATTAATTACTTCCACCTCACCGCTGCAACTCGTAATAATGGCACTCCCACTTATCATGGACTCTCCATGGAGCGCGGTTTTGTTTAAAAGCACTAAGAGAGTAAATGAATATAAGATATATTTTGTTACTCTAAAAAAGTGACAAAGAAAGGAATTATCCAGTACTACGCACATATTACACAGCGACAATATTTACGATTTTTCCAGGCACATAGATCTCTTTTTTAATCAATTTCCCATCTATGAAACATTGTACGCGTTCATTTTTTTTAGCAATAGATAGAACATCTTCTCTTGTAATATCCGCTGGTACTCGAGCATCTCCGCGGTACTTGCCATTTACTTGAAAAATTATCTTCACGCTCTCTTCGACTAGCTTAGTGGCATCAAACTGCGGCCAACCAGACTCGACTATACTAGCTTTATTACCGAGGCGCTCCCAAAGCTCTTCGCATATGTGCGGCGCCAGAGGTGCGAGTAACTGTACAAAGCTTTCTATCGCTTTTCGGGGCAGGGCTTGTTCTTTTGATAATTTGTTGGCGCAGACCATTAGTTGAGAGATAGCAGTATTAAAGCTTAGGCTCGTATAATCTTCGCTAACTTTCTTCATAGTCGCGTGCAGGACGCGTTCGGTTTCGGCTGAAAGCGAAGATTCCTGACTTATATTATTTTGTAAACTGCCCTCCTCGTTGACAACAAGGCGCCAGGATTTACGTAAAAATCGAGCTATTCCTTCTATTCCTTTAGTGTTCCAAGGCTTCATCGCTTCTAAAGGTCCGAGAAACATCAAATACAGACGAAGTGCGTCTGCTCCGTAGTCTTTAATGATAGTTTCAGGGCTAACCACATTGCCTCGACTCTTAGACATTTTCTCCCCGTCTTCACCTAGTATTATACCTTGGTGAAATAGTTTTTTGAATGGCTCTGGCTCGCTCACTACTCCTAAGTCGTAAAGAACATGGTGCCAGAATCTCGCGTATAGAAGGTGAAGTACTGCGTGTTCGGCGCCGCCGATATAAAGGTCAGGGCTGCCCCAATACTTTTCCTTTTCGGGGTCAATTAATGAGTGGTTGTTATTGGGGTCAATATAGCGAAGGTAGTACCAGCAAGAGCCAGCCCACTGTGGCATGGTGTTTGTCTCACGGTTACCAGGTATCCATTTATCGTGTGCTTTATCAGAGCACTCACCAGTCTTCGGATTAATGTAAACTTGTAGCCAATTTCCAGATTTCGAAAGAGGGCTTTGGCCATCAGGGGATGGTGTGTAACTTTCAACCACCGGAAGCTCTAGGGGTAGCTGATCGTCGTGTAAAATGATAGCGTAGCGAGTCTCACCATCCATCATACAACAGACAGGGCGCTTAACGGATTTAAACACATTGTCGACTTTAGCGTAATCGCTCTTAGTAACCCATACTACCGGGAATGGTTCACCCCAATAGCGCTGACGGGAGAAGAGCCAGTCGCGCAGCTTGTAGTTGATGGAGGCTTTACCTCTTTTTTCAGAAACTAGCTGCTCTATTATAGCAGACTTTGCTGTTTCGGAGTCTTCATTACTTCGTATATCAGAATTAATCAACTTACCTGGGCCTGTATAAGCCTCTAAAAGGACGCCACTGCTATCAATTTTGGCACCACCGTTGTCACCGATAACTTGGATGATTTCGAGATCAAACTCTTTGGCAAATTCGAAGTCGCGCTCATCGTGAGCAGGCACAGCCATTATAGCACCGGTGCCATAGCTCATAAGGACATAATCGGCAACCCAGATGGGGATTTCTTTGCCGTTGATAGGATTGATCGCGTGGGCGCCCGTCCAGACCCCAGTTTTCTCCTTTGAAAGTTCCGCACGCTCAAGGTCGGACTTACTTTTTGCTTTTTGGACATAACTTGATACGGCATCTTTTTGTCCTTTGGTAGTAATTGTGCTACGTAGTGGGTGTTCTGGTGCTATAACCATATAGGTGGCACCGTAGAGTGTGTCTGGTCTAGTAGTAAAAGCAGTGAGTTGCGCGTTGTGGGAGCAGACATCAAAAATAATTTCAGCTCCTTCAGAACGGCCGATCCAGTTCTCTTGTAGCCGCTTAGTAGAGTCTGGCCAGTCTAGGTCTTTCAAGCCATCTATGAGGCGCTCCGCATATTCTGTAATTCGTAGCACCCATTGGCGAATAGGGCGACGCTCAACGGGAAAATTGCCGCGTTCAGACCTAGGACCTTCTGAAGTGTTCAGTACCTCTTCATTAGCTAGTACAGTTCCTAGTTCTGGGCAAAACCAGACAGGCTTCTCATCGACATAAGCGAGTCCTTTCTTAAAAAGCTGAATAAAGATCCATTGCGTCCATTTAAAATAGTTTGGGTCTGTAGTATTAATCTCACGTTGCCAATCATAAGTGAAGCCTAGTTGAAAAAGTTGCTTAGTGAAGTTAGCTACATTCTGTTTGGTCGTGATAGAAGGGTGGGTGCCTGTCTTTATGGCATACTGCTCTGTAGGCAGACCAAATGCATCCCATCCCATAGGATGAAGGACATTGTAACCCTGTGCCTTCTTAAAACGTTTTAGGGCGTCACTGGCTGTGTAGCCTTCCGGATGACCAATATGCAGGCCAGCTCCAGAGGGGTAAGGAAACATGTCGAGTAGGTAAAAGGTAGGTTTGTCTTCGAAGTCGATTGCCTCAAAAGTCGCCTTTTCTGCCCAATATGTCTGCCATTTAGGTTCGATACTGGAGAAATCGTATTCTTTATTTGCAGTTACCATTTTAGAGAAATTTTCAATTAAGAGGCTTACCTTAGGATGCGTCAATGCATGAGATGCTTCATGCTTGATCAACTATTAGTAGTTTATTACTCTAATAATTTCTTATCATGAGAATAAACACAGCACTTCTCTTTTTTTTACTAGCAGGTTTTTTAACATCTTTGATTAGCTTAGATGCAAATACTAGCACGTCTAGCCTGGTTAACCGTCGTGCCAATACGGTCGAAGAAAAGCGGTTTTCTAAACATATGTGGTCTCAACCCAAAACTAATTTCTTAATTAACAAGCGTTTCGCATTTGAGCACTGGAATAAGCACTTTTCTTCTTTGGGTAGCAAGCGGGCACCCATTAAACTTACAGAGAAAAGTGAAAAAATTGAGTTTACTACTAATTTAATAGATCGAGAAGAAGTTAACTATGACATGTCCCGTTGGAATCAACGAATGGCTGATCTACACAAAAATGCCGGTATCCAGATGGATGATCGCGCGCAGTTGGTAGTTAATAGCAAGCTCTATCATATGTTGCTGCAGGATCGAAAAAAGTTTGGAGACTTGGGAAAAGAAGTCTCGCTTCGTGATATTAACCGTTACCAGTTTCGACGTAATCGCTCAGGCGAAGATATCCCAGTAAAAAAGGCTGGATCGGATTAATAAATTTCAAAAATAGTTATTTGTAGTTTTCAGAGTATATTTAATTATTGTTAGCAATGAGCTTGCTTAGTTCTACTCTAGGAATTTCTCTTCAAAGTTTATGATTTTTTATAAGTTTAGACATATTCTCTCGGGCTCTATCTTGGCTTTCGCTTTATTTGTAACATCTTCGCTTTCTGCTGGTGGTGTATCTGATAGCAAAAGTAATGCTTCTTTCCCGACGCCACTCTCTGAATATGCTCAATTGGAGGCTGAGCGTGCAGAGGAACTAGGGGTCAATAGTAATGATCTTGGTATAGTTGAGATCTTAAAAATACGCGCAGCAGTGGATCCTATTAATTGGATTGCAGCTTTTC
>CAJWHF010000040.1 GCA_913041275.1 uncultured Opitutia bacterium | reverse complement strand
ACTTCCTTTTTTAAAGTTCCGTAACCCTCTCCCTTCAATGAGCCTTCAATGTCGGCCACAGTACGTCCACTCATCGAGGAGTAAATCTGGAGCAAATTAGAGACGCCTGGCTTTTCGTCACTCGCCATAATTTCGCTGCTTGAGTCAGTTACCGCACTCATAATCTTTTTCTTCAAGACAGATAGCTCGTCGAGAATATAAAGAGTCGAGCTTTGATTCTCGTCGCTCTTCGACATCTTGCGCCCAGGATCTTGCAGCGCCATGATACGAGCCCCCTGCTTTGGAATAAAAGGCTTCGGAATCGTGAAGGTATCTGAATAGGTGTGATTAAAACGCTGCGCGAGGTCGCGGCACAGTTCTAAGTGCTGGCGCTGGTCGTTACCAACAGGTACGAGGTCGGCATTGTAGAGCAAAATATCAGCCGCCATGAGAACAGGATACATAAGTAGCCCAGAATTTACGGAAGCTCCCGCACGTGCCCCGTCGTGGGTAAATTTAAGCTCGTTACCCTCCCCGACATTAAAGCCGAGCTTAGCAGCTTTTTCTTTAAACTGGGTCATACGCTGCAATTCACCAATCGGTGTGATGCAGCTCAGTAGCCAAGCTAACTCAGTGTGACCGGTGACGTGCGACTGTACAAAAATATTAGAACGCTCTGGATCGAGCCCACAAGCAATGTATTGAGCAACGCAAGAAAGTGTATTTTTGCGCAGCTCAGCGGGCGAGTATTTCACCGTGATCGCGTGCATATCGACGATACCGAAATAGCAATCGTGATCATCGAGCATAGTCGCCCAATTCTTGACCGCACCTAAGTAGTTGCCGATAGTCAAATGACCAGTCGGTTGGGCACAAGTTAGGATGACTGGCTTTGCATCTATCATGTTATGAGATTGACAGAATCTGTGACTGAATTGTCAACGTTAGTTCTCGCGCCTAGAAGCTATAAATTAGTAGGTGAGAGGTAAAATAAGAGGCAAAATAGAAATATTTTTAATTAATTAAATAGGCTTACGCGCTTGATTTAAATGCCTAGATAAAGCCTCGGGAATGCCATCGAAAGATCCGTTTGAGAAGAAAACGAACAGTTCTTCGTGTTCTGAGTCCAAGTGATCAATTAAATGGATTTTTAGCGCAGAATTAGTATCAAAAGCTTGAGCACTCACTTCTTTTGCCTGCAAAACAGAAGCTAATAAATGTGTGTCGAGGCGGTCTTCTCTGCGCTTATGTTCAGCTCTATGCACAGCTCCAAAATATACACTATCAGCCTTATTGAAGGCCATTGAGAATGCCTCCTGAAAATGCGAACTTGAGGCAGTATTACTGCGAGGCTCAAAGCATACTGTCATTCTACGATCAGGATAGCTAGCACGCAACGCTTCGATTGCTGCTGCAACCGCAGTGGGATGATGAGCAAAATCTTCGAGCACTACCGAATTATCGTCTTTATACAATACATCCTGCCGGCGGCGCACCCCACGAAATGCCTTCAGAGAGGACAGCCCAAATTCAAGTGGGCTAGCGCACTTACTAACTAGTGCCGCAGAAAGGGAAGCCATAGCTGCATTGCGCGCATTAAAAAGACCATGCATGGGCCAGTTGACGTGCGCCCAAGTTTTCCCCTCCCAAATCAGTTCAAAACTAGAACCCGAGGGAGCATCTTTGAAATTTTTTATTTTTAAATCATTTTCTTCACCTACACCAACTCGAATAACTTGGCTCCAAGGCACTGGTAACAATGCAGCGATATTAACATCATCTCCGTTTACTAAGATATAGCCCGATGCAGGAACGATACGTAAGAAGTGCTCAAAGCTGCGCTGAACATCTGCTAGGTCACGAAAAATGTCTGCATGATCGAATTCGAGGTTATTAACTACCGCGACTTGCGGCCTGTAATGAATAAATTTACTTCGTTTATCAAAGAAGGCGCTGTCATATTCGTCCCCTTCGATAACAAAGGGCTTCCCCTTCCCTAGCGCCGAACCACTTGGTAAGTCGTTAGGTATACCACCAATGAGCCAGCCTGGATCCGATCCTGCCTCTTTGAGTAAATAAGCAGTAAGAGTAGATGTCGTAGTCTTACCATGGGTCCCTGCGACGACAATCGGACACCTATTAGGCAGAACTAGGTCGTGAAATAGCGCAGGTAGAGAAATAAAAGGAATTAGAGATTGGTCAAGAAGCCATTCAACTTCCGGGTTACCCCGACTTATAGAATTCCCTACTACTACTTTATCCGGCTCTAGCGCGGCTAATCGATCGCAATCAAAGCCATCTAAAATCTCGATGCCCGCACTTATTAGTACATTCGACATTGGGGGATAAACGGCACTATCACAGCCAAACACTTCATGACCCTGTTCTTTCAGAAGCAGTGCGGCATTGCCCATTGCCGTACCACAAATACCCATGAAATAAATACGCATCTAAGAGGGGATTTCCTCGAACTCGGACATAGGAGTGACTACAAGAGACCTGTCGATGCGCTTGGCAAATCCGGTCAATACCTTGCCAGGACCACACTCATAAAATTGGCTTATTGCATTATCACTTGCCATATTCCCTAGGCATTCCTCAAAACGCACAGAGGAGACTACTTGATTAATAAGTGCTTCTTTAATCGCATGCGGTTCACTTACTTCAGAGCCAGTAACATTAGTATAAACAGAGATCTCAGGTCTTTTAAAATCGAATTCTTTAATAAACTCAGAGAAGGACTCACGCGCAGATTCCATTAAGCGACTGTGGTAGGCTCCTGCCACATTAAGAGGCTTACAAAGTTTAAAGCGCCCCTTAGATGCATCTACCGCCTCAATGATTTTACCATTATCACCAGAAACGACGATCTGTCCTGGGCAATTAAGATTGGCGATTTCGATGCCAAATTCATCACAAAATATTTGTACCTCTTCCTGACTGCCTCCAATAACAGCAGCCATACCACCTTTGGTAGTATCACAAGCCAATTGCATAAGACGACCGCGTTCCGCAACCAAACGTAATCCTGTAGAAAAATCATATACACCTGCGGCAGCCAGCGCTGTTAGCTCACCTAAGCTTAATCCGCACGCAGCCTTAAGATCACTTAAATGGCCACGCTCTTTTAAAATGCTGTAGATCGCGAAGCCCTGCACATACAAGGCAGGCTGACAGACTTTTGTTTCAGTCAAAGCTTCGACTTCACCTTCAAAACAGAGCTTCTTAAGGTCCCAACCTAGCACCTCATTGGCTTCATCGAATATTGCTCGAGCTGTATTCGAGTTTTCATAAAGTGTATGCCCCATACCAACGCTCTGAGCACCCTGTCCGGAAAAAAGTAGTCCTGTAGCCATGAAATATTAGTTAAATCAAGAGTTATAATATTATTAATTGCCGTACTTCCTTAGAGAATCAACTAGAAAGCAAGTAGCCATACTTTTCGATCTTTTAGTTGGCAATTATCTTAGATCTGATAAAGAGTACACTATGCATTCCATTGACTTAGACGCCCACTGGAGCGAGATCCGACTACGAGCAGATAAAATCGTGGCACGAGAACCTGCGTTACAAGCTCTTATAAATGAAACTGTACTAAATCGTCAAGATTTCGCCGAGTGCCTCACCTACAGACTGGCGCGAAAACTTGTAAAGCACTCAGAATCTATCGAGGTGATACACGAAACTTTTATCGGGGTATTTTCACAGAATAGAGAAATTTTAGAACATATCGCTGCTGATATGGTGGCGTTTCGCGAGCGTGATCCTGCCTGTCAGGACGTGCTTACTCCCCTACTGTACTTTAAAGGTTTACAGGCGCTTATCTGCTATAGAGTAGCGCATCGTCTTTGGAGTGAGGGGCGCACAGAGTTCGCACTCTACTTACAAAGCCTAATTTCAGAAACGTTCGCGGTAGACATCCACCCCGCAGCTAAGATAGGTAGCGGAATCTTGCTCGATCATGCGACTGGATTTGTAGCAGGTGAGACTACAGTAATTGAGAGCGACGTGTCTATTCTTCACGAAGTTACTTTAGGGGGCACTGGTAAGGAGCGCGGCAACCGACATCCAAAAGTGCGTTCTGGAGTTCTATTAGGCGCAGGTGCTAAAATACTCGGTAATGTAGAAATTGGAGAAGGAGCTAAAGTTGGCGCGGGTAGTGTCGTACTCAAAGACGTGCCACCACACACTAGTGTTGCTGGAGTACCGGCACAAATCATAGGCAAAGCAAGTGAAGTATCTCCTGCTCTAGGTATGTGCCATCACATATACTAAAAGAAGAAATTATGACTTAAAATCAGTTTCCGAACATACGTGTACGTTTGGATATCGATTAAGAATAATATTAATTATCGATTTCATTAATCAAAAGTGACATCTCTAATTCATATCGCTGCTAGCAGCATGCAAGATAGCCATGGACTCTGGGCTTTATGCTTCGCTCTCGGATCTGGTTGCTTCCTTACAGTCTTCTCCCGCAGGTTACACCTACCTACTATTGTTCTTCTTTTAATTGGTGGCTTTACCTTAGGGCCGATGGGAATAGGAGTGATTGACCCAGAAACACTTGGTGAATTTCTACCTATAATTGTTTCGCTTGCAGTAGGTTTGATCCTATTTGAAGGGGCGCTAACACTCGATCTGAAAGAATTTCAGCAAACTTCAACAGTCATTAAGCGTTTATTAACAGTGGGCGTCCTAATCACTTGGCTTGGTTCGGCATTTACGGCCTATTTGGTATTCGAGACCACACCTTCATTCGCACTTTTGATGGGCAGTTTGATTATTGTCACAGGTCCAACTGTAATCTTACCCCTATTACGCAGAATTCGAGTACAACAAAACCTCGGAAGGATCCTTCATTGGGAAGGTGTATTGATAGATACTATTGGTGTATTTATAGCGATTCTTTGTTTCGAATGGGTAGTAGAAGGCGGAGGGGCAGTCGCTCTACCCAATTTCATAATTCGTATTATAAGCGGTATTATTATAGGGGTAATCGGTGGCTCTATTATTTACTGGATGATGCGGAAGAACTGGGTGCCTAATAACATAGTTAATGCTTTTGCTCTGGCTAGTGCCGTACTAATATTTGGAGCAACTGAGCTAATCAAACCAGAGGCAGGACTACTCTCAGTTACTATTGCAGGCCTAATTGTTGGTATCAAAAAACCCCGTCAATTACGCGAAATTAAGGCTTTTAAAGCAGAGATAGTCGACCTGCTCATCGGCATGCTTTTTATATTGCTAGTAGCAAGACTAGAAATAGAGCAGTTCATTACATTCTTCGAAATGGGTGGTGGATGGGTACTTTTCTCAGTAATTTTACTCATACGCCCAATAAGCGTTGTGGTTTCCTCTTGGGGAACTTCGCTAAATATTAGGGAAAAAGCATTCCTTAGCTGGGTCGCGCCTCGTGGCGTGGTCGCAGCATCGATGGCCTCTTTATTTGCCTTAAGCCTCAGCTCTCAAGAAACACCTGCAGGTGATCCAGCTTTGCTCGAATCTTTTGTCTATTCTGTAATTTGTGCGACTGTTTTGATCCAAGGACTCTCGGCAGGACTTTTCGCAAAGTTTCTTGGCTTACAACGGCCTGCTCCCAACGATTGGATAATTATCGGAGCACACCACTTCGGTCGAGAACTAGCTCGCAAGCTACTTCGAGAAGACGAGCAAAATGTAATTCTTCTAGACACAAATACTCGTAATATCGCTTTAGCCCAAAAGGAAGGCATACCCGCGATGCACCACGATGGAATGGAGGCAGAAGAGCTTTATGAGAACGAACAGGCTTTGTGCGGTGCTGGCTACGTACTAGCACTCACAGATAACGTAGAGCTAAATCAAATTTTAATGCAGCGTTGGGCAGAAGAATTAGACAGCGAAAAAGTATTTGGATGGATCCCAATAAACAACTCCACGCAAGAGCACCAACTGACGGGTCAGTCAGTTTTTGGTGACCTCTCCCGTCCCTCTGTCATCGGCAGTGAATTACTACAAAGAGAAAGTAGCTTTGAAACCGTGATTTGGGAAGAGGGAAAAAGTCTCGCATCTGGCGATTGGCACCCGCTCTTCATTCGGCGCGGGAAGTCATTCAAAGCAATACCTAGGGACTCAAGTTTAAAAGATATGGTAAAACCGCTCGACGAGGTCATATGTTTGCGCCGCTATGAGGGATTTCTCATGCGCGCTATGCACAGGGGCGATATCCTTGAGGTCGACTGCGAGAGTACCCAGAGCCTCTACGAGCAACTAGCGGAGATAGAAATGGAGCACGTACCCAGTATCTTAGAGGAACAAGTCGTAAATGAGTTAAACGAGCAAAGCCGCCTATTCCCAGCTCATCTCGGACATGGGATTGCTATTGCGCACGTTTATTGTGAGGACCTCAACCACCGTATTTGCTTCGTAGCTCATTTAAAAAATGACCTATTTATTCCAGGACTGGAGGATGCTATAGACTTAGTATTTTTCATTATTAGCCCTAAGGGTGATAGCGATGGACATCTTGCCACATTAGCAGAAATTGCGAAAAATTGCAGAAGCCCGCTAGTGCGCGAGCAAATTAAGAATGCCAAATCTGTAGACGACGTAGTCATAGCCATTAGCGTGTAAATTCTAATAAGCATATCAACTTGATCAGGATAAAAAAATTCTTATTACTTAATCTATGATAACTAAACATTTAAATTCGTGTGCCCTATTATGTGCGGCACTTTACTTTACCATTGGATGCTCTAGCTATGATCCAGGCATAAAGACTAGAGAAGGAGCAGCCTTAGGAGCGGCTGCTGGTGCTGTTTTAGGCGCTGTCATTGGTCACCAATCGGATGAGTCGGGCGATGGTGCCGCAGTAGGTGCTGGCGCAGGAGCGATTATCGGAGGGATATTAGGAAGTGCTCAAGACAAGCGCGAGCTCGAGGAGCGCGCCGCTCAAGCGCAGATTCGAGAAGAACGACTAGCGCAACAAGCGGCAATCCTTGAAGCCGAAACAGAGCGCGATATCGCGCGAGGGTTCAGTGTTACTGACCAAGAAGTACTCGAGGCTGAACAACGGGCTGAGGCTGCGAAGAATGAGCTACTCAATGTGCAAAAGCAACGAGCTGAGGCGATAGAGCGTCAGCGCAGGATAGAGGCGGCCGAGGCCGAAACAAAAGCAGCAAAAGCAAAAGCTAGTGAATTAATGACCTATTAATAAGCCCTACCAGACTTGTTTTCATAGTAATTAATAAAAGCGCGATTGAGCGTCATATAGCCACCAGGGGTAGGATATTCTCCCGTAAAGTACCAGTCCCCATTGTGCTTGGGAATTGCTACGCGCATCTTATCAACGGTTAGGAAAACAACCTCCAGATCACCTTTCCAAGGGACATTTTTAGGGTAAACAAGTTCGGCAATCTTAGCGGATATTTGCTCACAAGTATAGCGATCGTATAAACGCTTCACGTGGTTTTTCATATCACTAGGTGGCAGCCCTGATTGTTCTACACAGTCTTGGTAGACATCTAATAATAGATCTTCACAACCATCGTCTTTGATTAACTCAATCGTAGCCTTAAAAGCGATAAACTTTCCTAGCTCTGACATATCAATACCGTAGCAATCGGGATAACGAATCTGCGGCGCAGTAGAGGCAATCACAATTTTCCGTGGATTCGTGCGACTAAGAATTTTTAGGATCGACTCCTTTAGTGTAGTTCCGCGAACGATGGAGTCATCAATACAAACAAGACAATCCTTTTCTGAGACGACCCCGTATGTAATATCGTATACATGCGATACAAGTTTAGCACGGCCCTCTTCTTGAGAAATAAATGTACGTAGCTTTATATCCTTATGAGCGATTTTCTCGCCACGTGGCCAATTACCCATAATAAGCTCATCTATTAATTCAGCATTAATGGAGCCGTCTTTTTGTGCCTCTAGTAGGCGATCGCGAACTTCTTCTCTACGGTGTAGTCGCATCGATTCTAGAAGCCCATAATAAGCCACCTCGGCAGTGTTCGGAACAAAACTGAAGACACTCTCAGCAAAGTTGTTGTCAATTGCTTGCACTACTTGTTCGAGCAAAGCAGCACCGAGTGCCTTACGCTCTGAATAAATATCGGCATCGTTACCACGCGAAAAATAAATACGCTCAAATGAGCAAGGTGTAATTTGGCGCGGCTCTGTGTAGCGCTCACAATAGATAGAACCATTACTCTTTACGACCGTGGCAGTGCCAGGCTCTAGCTCATGAACGTTTTCAATCGGCTGATCAAATATTGTCATAAGAGCAACGCGCTCGGAGGCAAAGGCGATGACCTCTTCGTTGTGAAAATAGAAGCACGGACGTATACCCTGAGGATCACGCATTACAAACGAGTCACCATTACCGATGAGCCCAGCTATAGCATACCCACCGTCCCAATTTGCAGCCGATTTTTTCAAAATACGAACAGGGTCTAGTTCTTTACTGATGATACTTGGTATCTTTTTACCATCGATATTCTGATCGCGCATTTTATGATAGATTGCGTCGTGTGCTTCGTCCAGATGGAAGCCAATTTCTTCGAGTACAGCCTGGGTATCAGTACCAAATATTGGGTGCTGGCCACGATTAATTAGGCCGTTATTGAGTTCCTTCTCATTGGTTATGTTAAAATTACCTGCTAACATAAGATTCTTAGTTGGCCAATTCGACTGTCTCACGTATGGATGACAACTGCTAGAGGAATAGACACCAGAAGTCCCGTATCGAAGGTGTCCGAGTAATATCTCACCACCAAACTCAAATTGATCTTTTACCGTCTGAGGGAACTCAGGATGGATAATTCCATCATCTACCATCTTCTGGTAAGTCTTTAATTGGCCATTGAATATATGCGAAAGGGAGTTCGAGTCTATGGAGCGCTGCCGAGCCATATAAGGCTCACCGGGTTTCGCATCAAGCTTTACACACCCGATACCAGCACCATCTTGACCACGATTATGTTGCTTTTCCATCAGTAGGAAGAGCTGGTTGAAGCCGTATAAAGGCGTGTTGTATTTCTCTTGGTAATACGATAAGGGCTTCAGGAGGCGTATCATTGCGATACCGCATTCGTGCTTCAGGAAATCACTCATATAATGAAAAGGTCAGCTCAATAATAATTAAGAGAAACAAACACAATCCCTTTCAATTCAGTAAGCACGCAACAGACAAGCAATAATTACCCTTCATTAATTATTTTCCAAAGAAATTACACATTACTGATAAGCTACGATTCATAATGTGTTCTATGCCTGAAGGTTCTACATGCTCGGGTATTTTTTAAACCTAGGACTACTATAAAAGATTCAAAAATGGCATAACCTATCAAATCTTGCGATTTTTGTGCGTTTGATCATC
>CAJWHF010000039.1 GCA_913041275.1 uncultured Opitutia bacterium | reverse complement strand
TGGGCAGCAACTTGCTCAATGAGATTTTCCTCCTCTATGATATCTAAGGTCGCGTTTGCTGCCGCGCTAGCAAGAGGGCTGCCACCGAATGTGGTGCCGTGCGAGCCGGGTTGGAAGAGCTCTGCGTAGGGCTCGGCCACCCAGATCGCACCAATGGGGAACCCGGCGCCGAGACCTTTGGCCATACCAATGGCGTCTGGTGTAATGCCACTTTCATCGAAGGCAAAAAAGTGGCCGCTACGCCCGATGCCGCATTGTACTTCGTCGAGCATAAGCAGAGCATTGCGCTCCGTGCAAAGTGCACGAAGTTCTTTCAAGAAACTAGCTTCGGCTGGAAAAACACCTCCTTCGCCTTGAATCGATTCGATGAATACAGCACAGACAGTGTCATCGATCAAGCGGTCAAATGTTTCGATTTTATTTAGCTCAGCGAATTGGAAGCCTTCTAGCATCGGCCTGAATCCCCCCTGTATTTTTTCCTGGGGTGTTGCTCCCATGCCGCCGAATGTCCGACCGTGAAAGGCATCTTTTGCTGCAACTACTGTGTATCTTTTTCCCTCCTGTCCACAGAGTTTTTTCCCGTGGAGCCGTGCTAGCTTAATTAAGGCATCATTAGATTCTGCTCCGCTGTTACAGAATAGCACACGTCCAGGCCCAGCCCTCTCTACTAGCCGGTCGGCTAGCTTTTTCTGCCCAGGAATGGCGTAGAGATTACTGCAGTGGGTAAGCGTGGCGGCTTGTGATTTAATCGCTTCGACCCACTTTGGATGTGAGTGGCCGACCGAAGTGACTGCGATACCACTACCAAAATCGAGGTAGCGCTTTCCTGAGTCGTCAAATAGGTACAAGCCCTCGCCGCGCACCGCATCAAAGGCGGGCGCTCCGTAGTTTTTCATTAATGTGGGATGATGCGGCATCAAAATAAAAGTTTACTTGTTACTTAAGTTTGTTCGGCTTTAAGGAACTTAGAATTTTCTTAAATTTAATTATAATACTAGGCATTCACAATTTCTGTGCCAACGCCCTTATCAGTAAATATTTCTAGCAGAAGGCTGTGTTCTTGCTCGCCATTTACAAGGTGTACACGTTGTACGCCATTTGCGAGGGCTTTAACAGCGCTATTTGTTTTAGGAATCATACCTTTGCTTATAGTACCATCTGCGATGAGTGCTGTAACCTCTTCGGCTTTCAGCGAGGAAATAAGTGATTCGGGTTCGTCCATATCACGCATTAGCCCAGGAACATCACAGAGGTACACGAGGCGACGTGCCCTAAGTGCGGTCGCAACCCGGCCAGCAGCCTCATCAGCATTAGTGTTGTAAATTTGCCCATCTTCATCGCAAGCAATCGACGAAACAATAGGAATATACCCGTCATTGAGCGCCTTTTTTATAATCTTAGTCTTAACAGTGTGCGTCTCGCCGACGAACCCAAGATCTATTCTTTTGCCGTCAACTTCGATTTGTTTTTTATCGCAGACAAGAATGTTATTCCCGGGAATTGAAATCGGCTTCGCATTTTTGTTTTGGAGGATTTCGCATATTTCCAGATTGACGATTTTGTTGAGCGTATGGTCGACGACTTTTATAGAATCGGAATCGGTGACCCGCAATCCGTGCTCGAAGCGTGTCTCTAACATAGACTCATTGAGCGCCCGCGTGATGGCTTTCCCTCCGCCGTGTACAACAACTACTTTGATACCAGTTGCGTGCAGGAAAGCTATATCGGTAGCTACCCGAGTGCGCATTTCTGAGTCGGCATCGTCCATAAATGCACCGCCGTATTTTACCACAAAGATAGAGTCGCGAAACCTCTGAATGTAGGGGAGTGCTTCCAAAAGGACGCTAGCCTTGGTGGTGACGTCGAGCTGTGAGATTTGAGACATATAAAAATACTAGAAAGTTTTAATCACTCTGATTTATTAAAAGCCACGTATGCTTCACTTAGGTCTGAAGCTAGGAGGCGGAATTGTTCTTTGCCTTGATTTAGGTTTAGTGTAATTCGAAAGCGCTTTTTAGCTACGATTTTTTTCCATTGCTCAAGATTGGTATCTTGCGGAATACCACCTATTAGGGCAGGGACATCATCATAATGGATATCGAAGCACTCTTCTTTGAGTCCGACACGAGCATATCCTGCTGCATCGGCTAGTCGCCCCCAGTTTGGATCGGAGCCATACCAAGAAGTTTTTACCAGCAGCGAGTTGCCCACACAGCGGGCGACTTTCTCGGCGTCATTCTGACTTTTGCAACCTTCGACTACTAGTTCGACAAGCTTAGTAACTTTCTCTCCGTCACCCACGATCTTCTCTGCTAGCGAATCGCAAACTAGGAGTACAGCTTCGCTGAAAGCCTGAAGCAAGTCCGGTGCATCTTTTGTAGATATGCCAGAGTCCCCATTAGCTAGTAAAAGCACAGTGTCATTGGTGCTCATATCCCCGTCGATAGAAATCCTGTTAAAGGTTTTATCACAAGCTTGAGTAAGCGTATTTTTTAATGTGCTACTTGGTGCATTTAGATCCGTAGTAAGAAAAGCGAGCATAGTCGCCATATTTGGCTCGATCATGCCAGCACCTTTAGCAATCCCTGCGACGGTAACTGTCTTGTTCTGATATTGGAATTGGGCAGTTGCAACTTTGCGTTCGGTATCGGAGGTCAAAATTGCATCTGCAGCATTCGCGGAGGAGATTGGGTCTACGGCTAGGATTTTAGAAGCAGCTGTAATTCCAGACTTAATCTTATCCATGGGTAGAGTCCGACCAATCCGACCTGTGGAACAAACTAAAAAGGGGAGATCAGAGCCAGTTTCGTGCTCTGCTAGCTTTGACATTTCCGCGGCATCGAGCCGACCTTGCGTTGCGGTCGCCGCGTTGGCATTACCACTATTGACGACAAGCCCTGCTACTTTTGCATTGGATTGAGCGAGCACCTCTTTGCAGTGATGAACTGGAGCCGCGCAGACGTCATTAAGTGTAAATACCCCTGCCGCATCACACGGCTGTTCGCTCATGATAAGCGCAAGATCGAGCCGGCTGAGATCACCATTTTCCCTAATATCACAACTCACGCCCGAGGTTTTGAATCCAGGGCAATCACTAATACCTTTTGGAGTATCGATCAGTTGAACTGTAATTGCTTGGCTCATGAATGCGAGAAGAGGGATGGTAGATTCTAGCTCCTGTTATAGGAGACCAGCAGTTTCCTCGAAACCATATTTAAGGTTCATTAATTGTACTGCTTGGCCGCTTGCGCCTTTTAGAAGATTGTCGATCACAGAAGTGATTACGAAGTTTCCTGTCCGCTTATCGTAGACTGCAGAAATATCACACCGATTTGTACCGGATACGTATTTAGTATCTGGATAAGTGCCGCTGGGAAGAACGCAGATAAATGGTTTTTCAGCGAAGGTCTCATTCCAAGTTGTGTACACTTGCTCTATACTGGTTTCTGCTTTGGCCACAATCGTAGTGGAGATACCCCGAGACATAGGGGCCAAGTGCGGGTTAAACTGTACGACACAATCGGCGAAAGCAGCTTTTTCTAGTTGCTCTTCAATTTCGCTGAGGTGCCGGTGTTTGGGTATTCCATAAGCTTTCATGCTTTCGTTGCGCTCACAGTAAATAAAGTCTTCCGCTACTTTCCGTCCTGCTCCGCTTACCCCAGAGTAGGAGTTAATTACGATGCCCTTTGGACTAATTATGCCCTTCTTGAGGAGAGGCACCAGAGGAATCTGGATGCTCGTTGGGTAGCATCCAGGGCAGGCGATGAGCGAGGCCGAATGCCACTTGTCATCGGCGAGTTCCGGGATGACGTAAGAGGCCGCCTCTAACAAATGGGGTGCTGGGTGCGACTGACCGTAGTATTCTTCGTAGATCCGATTCTTAGTGAGCCGGAAGTCAGCACTTAGATCAAATACCGTTTTACCTGCACGGTGGAGCGGATCTGCAAATTCAGAGGCTACACCATGTGGGAGAGCTAGAAAAAACAAGTCTATTGATGGGTTAGCCGCTAGTTCCTCTGGGTCGGAAGCAGAAAAGGTCAGTTCGCCGACTAAGTGCCTTAGTGCCGGCATCTGATCGGCCACAAGCTTTCCTGCCAAAGACCGTGAAGTGACGGCCGCAAGCTCGACATTTGGGTGTTGGGAAAGGATCCGCACGAGTTCTTCGCCGGAATATCCAGAGGCACCTATAATTGCTACATTCATTTGATAACTTTATATTGAACACACAAATGAAAAGGAAAAGTCATAATTCCATTTCTTTGAGTAATTAGTATGAAGACTATGGATTTGCGAAGGGGGTAGAATAGTTATGTAAATTAAGGAAAATAAAAAACCCCCCAAGCCACATTTACGCGGCTTTGGAGGGTTGCAAAAGATACGCGACCTTGCCGCCGCTGGCGGTTTAACGTTTGGAGAATTGGAATCGCTTACGAGCGCCTGGTTGTCCAGCTTTCTTGCGTTCACGCGAACGAGGGTCGCGCTTCATGTGGCCCTCTTGTTTAAGAGGCACACGCAGATCCGCATTTAGCTTCTCTAGTGCGCGAGCAATGCCGAGGCGAACCGCGCCAGCTTGGCCGTTGAGGCCACCACCTTGGGCCTTTATCGTAATGTCGACTTGGTCCGCCATTTCAACAGTCTTCAAAGGCGAGAGTGCTGAATTGGTAAATTCATCAGTTTTGAAGTAGGCGAGGGGCTCACTTCCATTTACGAGGACCTTGCCAGTGCCACGAGTAAGGCGGATACGGGCAGTGGCGGTCTTACGACGGCCAACGGTTACAAAAGTTTCTTCGCTCATTTTAGATAAAGTTTGTGTGATCTGCTCTGGATTTAAACCAAATTAGATCAGTGGTTTAGGTTGCTGTGCTTCGTAAGGATGCTCAGAGCCAGCATGAATTTTTAATTTTTTAATCATTTGGCGGCCAAGTTTGTTACGTGGAAGCATGCCTTTGACAGCGTGCTCAATGATAAATTCGGGCTTTTTAGCACGCATTTCGCTCATGCTAGTGTAGCTTTCTCCACCCATCCATCCGGAATAGAACATGTAGTTTTTATCCGTATTCTTCTTCCCAGTAACCTTGATTTTCTCGGCGTTGACAACAACAACAAAATCGCCCGTATCTGCGTGTGGGGTGTAGGTGGGCTTATGACGACCACGAAGCACATTGGCAATTTTAACGCAGACGCGGCCTAATGTTTCATTGGCAGCGTCTACAATAAACCAAGATTTGCTATGATCTGTTTTAGTTGCTAGAGTCGTTTTCATGATTTTTGGAAAAGCGCAGAACCTATATTTTAAGAATATCCTGTCAACCGGAATCTTGGTCAAAGTTCCGGTATTTCTGCTTTTTTATTGCAAAGGAGCGTTTGGGCGTCATTTTGCGCTTTTTTCCTGAAACATTAACTTTGGAGGAAGTCACTTTGAGAGACGATTATTTAAAAGAAGCACAGAAGAAAATCACGGATCCGATGATCTTAGTCAACGTGGTCTCCCGCCGCGCTAAGCAGTTAAAAAGCGGCTATAAGCCACTGATTGAGTCTTTGGAGCGTCTTTCTGCTGAAGATATGGCTCTTCGCGAAATTATGGAAGGTAAAATAACCTACCAACTCGCTGAGAGTGACGAAGAATAGCATTCTTCTCTACACTAATATAGCGCGCCCTCTGCGTTCCCCAAATGAGGGAACCTAAACGACGTGTGCGCAAAAAAAAAGTCCACGGATCATCAACGTGATATCCGAAATGGGAAAGCCCACCATAATTATTTTGTGGGCGACAGGATCGACGCTGGACTAGTGCTGCTCGGTACAGAAGTCAAAGCGATCCGAGCAGGCGATGCGCAAATCAGTGAGGCGTTCTGCCGCATAGAAAAGGGCCAGGTTTGGATGTATAATTCTCACATTGGAGAGTATAAATATGGTAATCTCCAAAACCATAGTCCGCGCCGCAAGCGTAAGCTGCTCCTGAAAAAACGCGAGATTCACAAGCTAATTGGTGCTATGGACACAGGGGGAAAATCGCTCATTCCCTTACGCATCTACTTGAAGCATGGCCTAATTAAGTTAGAGATCGCACTTTGCACTGGTAAGAAGCTATACGACAAGCGCGAGACTTTGAAAAAGAAAATTTCCATGCGTGAGGCCGAGCGTGAAATGTCACGCCGTCGCTGACCGCTCACTGGCCGGGTTTTATTGACTTTAGGATCTCTTACTTTTCACAGAAATAGAACTTCTGCCCGTGCATACTATTTATTTCAGTGATCATGTACTTCGATTAGCGAGAGTTGACCTTACGGTGTTTTACGCTTCATCTTCCTGGCTGTGAATGATCCTAGCAGAGATTTTAACGAAGTTATCCGTACTATAATAAAAGACGACCCACGCTATGCGCGGGCTGCTTATTATTTTTTGAGGCAAGCACTGGACTACAGTCTAAAGGCACTTCACAAAAGGGGCGAACTAAACAAGACCAATCATTTAACTGGTAAACAATTACTTGGTGGCATCCGCGAATATGCAATCGAGCAATACGGGCCCATGGCGCGTCCTGTACTAGAACATTGGGGAATTAATGAGTGTCGCGACTTCGGAAACATCGTATTTAATCTCGTAGAGTGCAATGTTCTCGGTAAGACAGACCAAGACAATGTTGAGGACTTCTCTGGTGGCTATCACTTTGCTGCCGCTTTTGATCGCCCCTTCCGTCCTAAGCGCATTAAGCCCACGACTAAGAAGCCCCGTATGGGCTAAGTATGAGTGCAAGCTTCCATTCGCGCTCGGACGATCCATCCGATGATTTGGTAGATCGTCTATTTAAATCCCCAGTCGATCGTCATATCCTACCCAACGGTCTCACGCTTGTTAGTCGATCAGACTTCTCGAGCGAAGTTATTTGCGTACAGGTGTGGGTTAAAACTGGTAGTATACACGAGGGTAATTTTGTGGGATCGGGTCTCTCTCATTATTTGGAGCATATGCTCTTTAAAGGCACTTCACGGCGTGAGGGTAAGTCTATTAGTCGCGAGGTACACGCAATAGGCGGCTCCATTAATGCATACACAACTTTCGACCGTACTGTTTATTACATCGACGCACCTTCTTCTGCATTTGAGCAAGTTGTTGATATTCTTTCAGATATTGTCCTAAACTCAACCCTGCCTGAAGAAGAGGTTCAGAAGGAGCGTGGGGTTATTCTACGTGAGATCGATATGGGCCTGGATGACCCAGATCGTCAGCTTAGCCAAGCGATTTTTCGTAATGCTTATCAGCGGCACCCCTATCGCGAACCCGTGATTGGGCACCGTTCGCTCTATGAACAAGTTACCCCGGAAGAGCTACGCGATTATTATCGCGCTCGGTATGTTCCAAACAACATGGTAGTTAGTGTGGCTGGCGCCATATCGCCCGAGCTCTGCTTGTCGGAAATTGAGAAGCACTTTGGTCCTACACCGCGTGGGCGACTTTCTCCCGTGCACATGGAGGCGGAGCCGATTCAATTAGCAACACGTCGGGAAGATATAATTGGCGAATATAATATTTTTCGCGGTGGTATTGGTTTTAAAGTACCTCACTTAAGCCACCCGGATTCTCCGTATTTAGATTCCTTAGCTCACGCTCTTGGTGGTGGTGAGAGTTCACTACTTTGGAAAAAGCTACGTAATGAGCAAAACCTCGTAAGTTACATAGACTGCCGTAATTGGAATCCTGGAACAAGCGGCCTTTTTTGGATTTCTTATAGTTGCGAGGTTTCCAGAAAGCACGAGGTAGAGCCAGCCATTCTCGAGATACTCTCAGAAGTAATGGATTCAGAACTTCCAGAATCCGTGCTTAAAAAAGCCCGCCGCCAAGCTCTTAGCTCTGAAATAAACGGGCGAAAAACAATGAGTGGGCAGGCCTCAAGGCTCGGCCACGGTGAAGTCGTTATCGGTGATATTAATTACGCCCAACGTTATCTAGAGCGACTACAGGACGTTATTCCATCGCATTTACAAACTGTCGCCAAGCGTTACTTAGTGGAAGAAGCAATGACAGTCGTCACTCTTGGACCACCTTCAAGTACAGTCGAAAGTAGCGCTACCGATTCAGACCCATCAATTCTCGAGCCATTCGAGCAGATTGATTTTTCTAGTGGGGCTCGTTTATTGCTCCAGCCTGATAGTAGCCATCCTAAGGTGCATCTGCGCTGCGTATTTCTAGGTGGACCGATTTATGAGCAAGCAAGTCAGCGCGGCGTGTCCGCTCTACTCGCTGAAATATTGACCAAAGACACAGCTAGGCACAGCGCACAAAGTATTGCCGAGCTAATTGAAGGTATCGGTGGTAGTTTCTCCGGGAGCGGTGGTAATAATACTATCAGCCTAGCGATAGAAGTGCTACCCACGGATGTAGGGATTGCTCTAGAATTACTCAGCGATGCCTTGACCACTCCGAGCTTTGCGCAGGCTACATTCGAGACGGAGCGTGATGCACAAGTTGCGAGCCTATTAGAGGATAAAGACGAGATACTGGAGTATGGGTTTCGCAGGTTACGTGAACTCTTTTTCGGCGCGCATCCATTCTCTGTGAGCTCCGATGGTCGTATTGACGACCTCAGAAGTCTGACTACCGAAAAAGTGCGTGCGCATTATAAATCTTTGATCCGTTCTAGTAACCTAGTCCTATCTGTCGCCGGCGACTATAAGCGCGAGCAATTACTCGACGTACTCGAGCCGCTACTAAATACGCAAATACCCGCCGAGTTTTTTAAAGAAGAGGAAACTAGAGTGGTCGCTAAAGTCGAAGCTCAAACCGTTCATGAGACGATGGATCGAGAGCAAAGCGTTGTCCTGCAAGCCTATCCCGATGTGGGAATCAGAGACGATGATTTCATCGTAGCAGAGATGCTAAATGAACTTTTTAGCGGAATGTCCAGTCGCCTGTTTGAGCGTGTTCGCGAGGATCAGGGTATGGCCTATTACGTTGGTAGTACTCGAGTCATTGGTTTGAGTACAGGGATGTTTGTTTTTTATGCTGGTACACATCCTAGTCAAAGTGCTGCGGTGCTCTCAGAAATTGATATTGAGATAGCCCGTATCTCGGCAGGAGAAGTAACAGAAGAAGAGCTTTCTAGATGTCGCACTCGTCTTAAAGCTTCCCGCAGGATGGGTAAGCAGACCCAAGGTGCCCGTGCTATGCATGCAGCGATCCAAGTGACCTACGGTTTACCGATCGAGGACGATGCGCAATACGCAGAAAAGCTCGACCAAACCGATGTTTGCGCGCTCGCGCGATTCGCGAAAAAATATTTTACGGCGGATCAAAAGGTGCAGTTGACCGTTGGTCCAAGTGAAGAGTAGCAAAAAGCCGGGTTTCTTATTTCTTTCTAGCCCTACGCGTAGACCATGCGTGCGCACTGGTCGCAGTAACTAGGCTCTCCATGGCTATGTGCAGCGCTGGAGACTTCATTTGAAACGCGTAGGTGGCAACCACCGCAT
Organism: uncultured Opitutia bacterium; assembly: GCA_913041275.1. Lineage (GTDB taxonomy): Bacteria > Verrucomicrobiota > Verrucomicrobiia > Opitutales > Coraliomargaritaceae > Thalassobacterium. Next base: position 370 of record CAJWHF010000039.1, on the reverse strand, counting down.
TTATGTGCTTCTATTCTGGCCACGTAGGGAGGGCGTTTGCAGAGTTTTTTCACTCTGTGGTAGTTTTCGATATAATTCTCTTCGACAGTTGTACATGCTTCTTCGAAAGCAGTTTCGGCCTCGTTTACAGAGCCCTTTAAATGCTCCTCACGCTCTTGTAATAGTACGATTTGCTTATTTTGCTCAACGATTCGCTGATCGATCGTGGCTTTTTCAACCTCGAATGCTTCTCGAGTGGTATCAATCTCAAGCATGAGTTCTATTTCGCGCTCTTCGAGTTGTCCGATCTCTTGCTCGCTTTGCTCAATCTGGTGCGTGAGTGCACGGTACTCATCGTTTTTCTTAACTTCAAGCTGTTGATTACGGAAGC
>CAJWHF010000038.1 GCA_913041275.1 uncultured Opitutia bacterium | reverse complement strand
GAGATCTTAAAAATACGCGCAGCAGTGGATCCTATTAATTGGATTGCAGCTTTTCTTTTCTTTGGTGCGATTATGCATACATTTGCTGCAGGATCATTTATGAAACTCGCTCATAAGGCCGAGCTAGAGCATGCGAAGTTACTAAAACAAAATAATGAAAAATATGTCTCCGGAAAAGATCCAGTGAGCTTCAAGTCCACTTTTTTTCACTTTCTCGGAGAAATCGAAGCTATCTTTGGTATTTGGGTGCTTCCACTGATATTACTTATTACATTTATCCATGGATGGGATCAGACTACTAATTACATCGACTCACGTAATTATGTGGAACCGATGTTTGTGGTCATCATAATGGCAATTGCATCATCACGCCCTGTAGTAGCTTTTGCTGAGACTTCCCTAAGCTCCATCGCTAAGATTGGTAACCGTACTCCAGCGGCATGGTGGCTCTCTATTCTGATAGTTGCGCCGCTCCTTGGTTCCTTCATTACCGAACCAGCTGCCATGACCATTGCGGCACTTCTTCTCGGGCATCAGTTCTACCGTTATAATCCTACGCCAAATTTTAAGTATGCTACTTTGGGGCTACTTTTTGTTAACATATCAGTGGGTGGTACCCTTACTCATTTTGCGGCACCTCCCGTTCTTATGGTCGCTTCTAAATGGGAATGGAATATGCCATTTATGTTTACTAATTTTGGATGGAGGGCGATTATAGGAATTCTTGTAGCAACTGCAGTTTACTTCTATATTTTTCGTAGTCACTTTACTGAATTGAAGAAAAAAGCTGACTCCGAAGCAGCGAATGCAACTCAGAGAAAAGAAGTTCCAGTGCCTTCTTGGATTATTTTAGTACACCTCATCTTTCTAGCTTGGACGGTATTTACTTTACACCACCCGCCGCTCTTTATTGGGGGTTTTCTTGTATTCATCGCTTTCACCATTGCCACTGATCACCATCAGGAAGCTATCTCTCTAAAGGGTCCTATACTTGTTGGCTTTTTCCTAGCAGGACTTGTAACTCATGGTGGACTACAAGGCTGGTGGATTGCACCTGTTCTTTCTATGTTGGGTGAACTTCCGCTCTTTATAGGTTCTACATTGCTGACGGCTTTTAACGATAATGCGGCTATAACATTCCTAGCCTCTCAAGTGCCAAAGTTTGACCATCATCTCGCCGCTGATGTTAGCGCTGCGAAAGTCTTGCAGTATGCTGTTGTAGCAGGCGCCGTAACTGGTGGAGGCCTAACTGTGATCGCCAATGCGCCTAATCCAGCGGGACAGAGTATTCTTAGTAAATATTTCGAGGGTGGAGTATCTCCTTTAAAGTTGTTGTTAGGCGCGCTCTTTCCAACCGCTGTTATGTTCTTAGTTTTCATGACTCTACCTTTGTGGGAGGTTAGCAATAGAGCCTTATCGATCTTTTTTGCGCTATTTTAGATATTGTCTTTCTAAGGCTTGAAAACAAGCCGGGACATTAATACCCCAAAAAATGATGAACAATCTACAGAGCAAGGTACCTTCCCGCTGGGATATTATTCATGATCGTTTGCTACAAGAATGTAGAGTTTGGGATCTGCGCGAGAGGCGCTACCGTAATTCTAGTTCTAGTAAAGAGGGGGACTTTTATTATATCGATTCACGTGATTGGGTTATTGTACTCGCTCGTACTGTATCGGGTGAATTTATACTGGTTCGTCAGTTTCGTTGTGGGGTAAATGATTTGTCATGGGAACTACCCGGCGGTATCATCGATAAAAATGAAGATCCTGTAGTTGCTGCTTTGCGTGAACTAAAAGAGGAGACTGGATATGTAGCCAAGGGCGGATCTGTAATAGGACGCTGCCGTCCGAATCCAGCCATTCTAAATAATTTTTGTCATTTTGTTTTTGTGGAGGATGCAATTTTAGGAGTATCTGGGACAGATTGGGACGAGCACGAAGAGATCGAGGTCCGTGTACTGCCTGAAAAAACGGTACTAAAATGGGCCAATGAATGCAAAATCGGCCACTCTTTGGCGATCAACGCTTTATTTTTCTACCAGTCCTATAAGAGTTCATAAAACTGAAATTTGTGCCATCTAAGCATAAATATATTTTACTGCTTCATCGGGTTTTGGTGGCTGTAGAAACTTGCCTGTGTGCTCATAATTTATACAATCATAAAATCGATATGTAAGTAATTATGAAAAGAGTCCGTCGCATTTTTTTGGTTTTCCTAGGGTTCCTAACCATTACGGTAGTTGCTGCTTACTTTATAGCAACGCGTCCTGCCTTCCAAAAAATATTAATCGAGTACCTCCTACCTGAAGGCAGTTCAATTGAAGCTGCCCAGATCACAAAGGAGAGTATAGAGCTCATAGATCTGAATGCAACTTTGCCTAATGGAACAATCGTGCAAATTGATAGTCTCTATTCTAACTTTTCGATTACCTCCGTACTATCTGAAGAAACAATACTACTAAGTGGAATTAAGCTAGAGGGGTTTAAAATCAAATTATTAGAATCTAAAGCTTCGCTACAGCCTTCTTTTAATTCAGCAGTAGTCTCCACTTCTGATAATTTAAGTACAGTCTACCGTATTCTCTCTGGTGCATTACATTTTGTAGAAGATCTTGATTGGCTCTTTGATATAGAACCGGTGGAAGTAAGTGGGGAACTAATTGATACTTCTAGTAAGAGTCATTTATTCGTCATTAATACCACACCATTTGCACCAGGCTTAGAGAGTATAGTGCGCGCTGATATAGATTTGAAGTCAGAGAATACGGATCAGACTATGTTAAAAGATTTCGATTCTGTCATTGAGCTAACCTTCAACCAGAAGGAAGATGGAGGTTTTGAGCATATTAGAATTGAGTCCTTAGTTGAGAGTACTGGGATTTCAGAAGATGTACTACTTTCGATAAAACAGGACCTTGATCTATCGTTTATAAGCTTAGAGAAAGTATTAAAAATGGATTTCAGCTTTGATGCTGATATTAAGCACCCAGAATTTTTCGTGCCAGAGCTTGTAGGAATTAAGGAGTTATCGCTCGAAGGTTGTTTAGAGGCTTCTTTTGATGAGAATAAATTGATTTTAAATGAAGCGGATATAAATGCTAGAATTCAGGATGTATCCGTCGCGACATTGAAGCTTAAGCAAAGTCTTAACTTGGTTGATAAGCAGGCCTTTGTTGGCGAAATTATGAAGGTCGATCTAATTAACTTCCCACTTAATTTGATAGATCCTTTCTTAGGTAGTGAAGTACAACTCACAGGAGCACCTATCAACGCTGAGATCGATGTAGTAGGTGATCACAGTGAAAAAATACAAGTCATTGGTAATAAATCGATAAAAGTAGGGCCTTTCTCAATAAAAAAGGATTCAAAAACATTTCTTGATAAGGTAATATTACAAATGAGCCTTGTGCTCAGTTTAGATGCCAAAGGGTGCCTCTATTATGATTTAGGTGAATTTCAATTACTTGATCGTTATGGAGACATTATCCAGGGACGTATTAGCGGGTCTAAGCAATTTGTTGCTGTTGACTCTTTACTAGCAGGCATGAAGGCAGATGCGAAATTGAACTTGGACCTGTCGGGCTTACTTAGGCAACCTATACTCAAAGGTAGGACGAGTATCATGGCGGGACAAGCTGAGCTTACTTTTGAGATCGATAGTGAGGAAAATTATCCTGCCCAAATGCAGGGGTATATCACAGGCCTACGGGTACCTAATTCGTCTAGTATAGGTAAAGGACATAGCTTTTTTGGTAAGTTTAAGAAAACTGAAAAGAATGAGTACGTAATTGAATCCAAATTTTCAATTGGGTCGAATGATAACCCTAGTTCTAATTTTCTAATTTCTGGCCAGTTAGTACCTAGCCTAAAGCATAATCCATTTAAACTAAGTGTGAATGCGACCAAGCTCTCGCAAGCTGATCTCGAATTCATGTACTCCGCTCTAAAGCCAGGACAAGGGTCCCATAGCGGTCATTCAATTGGTCAAAATAGTAGAAGCTCTAGCCTTGGGACAGGCCATCCTTATTGGTCAAACTTTGATGGTGAAGTAGCAATAATGATTGATGAGTTCATGATGACTTCGGGTCATACCATGAATGACCTAAGTGTTTTAGCTACTATTTCTGAGCCAGTTTCGCTAATAAAGCAGCTAGATATTTTGCTTAATAATAATATTCTGAGTGGTAAGGCTAAGGTCGTTTGTGATTTTCAAAAGACTTCAGCTTTTCAGGTTTCTTCTAATCTCACTTTTAGTCAGATAGACCCTACAATCTTTTCTAAGAAGCGTTCTGGTAGCTTCCCTTTGGACGGTTATTTTGATGGAACTTTTAATCTAAATGGGCAAGGCGTAGATTTCAAAGCTTCGTTGGACAATGCCCATTATGACTTTATTATAACTGGTCGGGATGGTTTTTTGACTGCCTTTGATTTGGATGAGCGTAGCCAACTTGGACTATTAGGTGCGAGTATTCTAGGCCAAAGTTTAAATCGCCCTGGCATCACAGCTATGTCACTAGCAATTCCTTACTTTAAGGAGGTGCACTACGATAGTTTTATCCTAAAGTTGGGCAAACCTTCGCATAAAACTATCAATATTTCAAAATTATTGATTCAAGGAGATGATCTTAGGATAAATGGTTTAGGTTCTATCGCCAGCAGTAACCTTGACGGTTTTATGGAGAAGCCGCTTCTGCTTACTCTGGATTTTGGCGCTAGGGGTCGCTTGATTGGGTACCTGGAAACCTTAGGCTTACTCGCACCGAATTTAGATTCTGATGGATTTCGGACTTTGAAAAAAAGTATTAATATTGGTGGAACTGTAAGTAAGCCTGATGCATCAGCACTAAAAAATGTGCTGACTCAAGCAGCTAGTCGAGCATTCGCGCAACCTAGTGTTTTGGAATCTCCACACAAAAATAATGAGCGACCCCTACTATTTAAGCAGAAAAGTACAGAAACCAATAAAGATAAGAAAAAATCAAAAGAAGAGAGAATAATTGAGGATATAGAAAACGGTCTTAACCTCTTAGATTCTATATTTGGATGAGTTGCTTAGGCAAGTCCATCAGCTATAGCGATTTCTTGTAGTTTTGTTATTTCAGTAATACCTTTACTACCTAAGTTCAGTAGCACATCGAGTTCTTCTCTAGTGTAGCTTGCCTCTTCGCCAGAGCTTTGTACTTCGACATATTTTTCGGATCCTGTCATAACGATATTAGCGTCAACACTGGCAGCTTTATCTTCTAAATAGTTAAGATCTAGTACTGGAACATCTTGGTAAATTCCAGTAGAAACTGCTGCTACTGAGTCGGTAAAAGGATTTTCGTTGATTTCACCTTCAGCAATGAGTTTTTGAATAGCAATTTGAGCAGCCACGTAAGCTCCTGTAATTGAAGCTGTTCGGGTGCCTCCGTCTGCCTGAAGAACGTCACAGTCGATCCAAAGTGTTTTACCTGTTAACTTTTTTAGATCAAATACTGCACGTAGAGACCGACCAATTAAGCGCTGAATCTCGATCGTGCGTCCGTCGGCCTTACCACGACTAATATCACGCTGTTTACGATCGAGTGTACTGTAGGGTAGCATAGAATACTCTGCACTCATCCAACCACCTTCCACTTTTTGAGACCGCATCCATCCAGGTACACGCTGGTCAACAGATGCAGCACAGATTACACGCGTATGCTCAAAGCTAACCAGTACTGAACCCAGAGAGTTGGGCGCAATACCAGTCTCAAAATGAATGGGTCGAAGTTGATCGACGGCGCGTTTGTCAGGTCGAGTGAAAGCATTCTCGTTCGTATTCATAGTATATAAGTAATACTCTCTATCTCATGGGAGCAAATTAGAAAAAAGTCCCTACTCAATTAAAGTAGGGACTTAAAGATTAAGAGGGAAGCGGATTTACTTTTTCTTTGCAGCTTCACGCTCTTTTGCTTCTTCGATGACTGTTTCAGCCACGTTACGTGGGCAAGAAGCGTAGTGGGAGAACTCCATAGAAAATTGGCCACGACCGGAGGTCATTGTACGTAGCGCCCCGATATATCCGAACATCTCAGAGAGTGGTGCATCCGCTTTTATACGAATCCCAGTGTTTGCAGGCTCTTGGCTCTTAATCATTCCACGGCGACGATTGAGGTCGCCAATAACATCTCCCATTTTGTCCTCTGTACAGAAAACATCTAGCTTCATGACAGGTTCGAGAATCTCTGGTCCAGCTTTAGGCAAGGATTCACGGTAGGCAGCGCGAGAAGCAATTTCGAATGCCATGGCAGAGGAATCAACCGCATGAAAAGCACCGTCATTTAATGTTACTTTAAAATCAAGGCAAGGGTAGCCAGCAAGCACACCTTTATCCTTTGAAAGACTAAAGCCCTTTTCGACTGCTGGCCAGAAATCACGAGGCACATTACCACCTACGACCTTTGATTCAAACTCGAATCCACTACCTGGTTCGAGTGGTTCGAGAGTAAAGTCAATTTTCGCAAATTGACCAGATCCACCAGACTGCTTCTTGTGAGTATAAGAGTCCTGAATGGTCTTTGTGATGCTCTCACGGTATGCAACTTGTGGCTTACCGATGACCGCCTCGACTCCGTAGGTGCGTTTTAGAATATCGACTTTAATGTCTAGGTGTAACTCACCCATTCCTTTAAGTATTGTTTCACCGGAATCTTCATCGGTCTCGACGATAAAAGTCGGGTCCTCGGCGACCATCTTGCCAATAGCTGTACCCATCTTTTCAGAGTTGCCCTGATCTTTAGGTTTTACAGCGATGGAAATCACAGGCTCAGGAAACACCATTGGTTCTAGAGTAGCTGGGTTATTCGGGTCACAAAGAGTATGCCCAGTTTGTACAGACTTCATTCCTAAGAGGGCCACGATGTCTCCGGCTTGCGCAGAATCTACTTCTGATCGTTCGTCCGCGTGCATCTCGATGATACGTCCAATACGCTCCGATTTCCCCGTAAAAGCATTTAATACACTTGTGCCTTTAGTTAATTTACCAGAATAGATGCGCGTAAATGTCAGAGCACCGTATTTGTCATCCATGATCTTGAAGGCGAGTGCGCGCAATGGCTTGCTAGCATCAACAGTAGCGAATTCACCAGTTTCTTCGCCCTCCGCATTTACTTCTGGTTGTGGTTTTACTTCAGTAGGTGAGGGCAGATAATCAACTACTCCATCTAGAATGTTTTGTACCCCTTTGTTTTTGAAAGAGGAACCACAGTAAGTGGGGAAAAAATCTAGTTTGATCGTGCCTTTGCGAATACAATCTTTGAGAGTTTCGATACTTGGCTCTTCCCCTTCGAGGTAAGCTTCCATTGCTGCGTCGTCTTGTTCTACTGCAGTTTCGATGAGCATTGCACGATATTCTTCGACTTTATCGACCATGTCCGCTGGCACTTCTTCCTTGCTGTAGTTCATCGGATCGCCCGAATCGTCCCATACCCATGCTGTGCGCGTAAGGAGATCAACCACACCTTTAAGATCGCTCTCAGTGCCGATTGGGAGTACCATAACCAAAGGATTAGCACCTAAGATAGTCTTCACTTGTTCGACTACTTTGTAAAAATCTGCTCCTATTCGGTCGAGTTTATTGACATAGATAATACGCGCAACTTTAGAGTCATTAGCGTAGCGCCAGTTAGTTTCTGACTGAGGTTCTACTCCGCCTGAGCCACAGAAAACACCAATGCCACCATCAAGAACCTTCAGTGAGCGGTAAACCTCAACTGTGAAATCCACGTGACCAGGTGTATCGATGATATTGAAGCGGTGTGGTTCCCATTGTTGTTCGCTGCCTGGCCAGAAGCAGGTCGTAGCAGCAGATTGAATTGTGATACCGCGTTCTTGCTCTTGCTCCATAAAGTCGGTCGTAGCGGCACCATCGTGTACTTCGCCGAGTTTGTGGATTTTTCCAGTGAGCTTTAGAATACGCTCGGTTGTGGTTGTTTTACCAGCATCCACGTGGGCGAAGATACCAATATTTCTATATTTAGATAGGTCAGTCATGATCGTATCGTATTTGTTAAGATTACATCTGTGAGTTAAAAAGTATTGCTCAGCATCTTAGAGCCCTAGTCTTAGGAAAAAGACGCGGAGATTAGGTAGCTTTCTTTAAACTGCAAGGCAAGAAAACATCAGTTTTCAATAATCTATAGATCGGCAAGAATACAGCGTAATTCGTCTTCAGGACCTTCGTGATGTTGGGTAATAGCGAGATTTAAGGCAGTTTTAAGTATACTTTTTGCCTCAGTTTTACGCCCGATCTCAATTAGAGCTTTACCTAGAAGTATACGTGGCAGCATCCAATCATCACGGGAATCGGCGCAAAACTGTAATTCTGGAACAGCTGCTTCCATATCTCCTTCATCGTACAGTGCTTGGCCCAGACTGAAACGGAACAGCTTATTCTCAGGCTGAGCTACAACCTTAGACTGAAAAATGTCTGATTTTTTAATTTTGTTCTCCACTTATTTCATTAGTTTAATTTTGCGAATACACTATCGCGATTCTCGCGAGTAAATCGCTCATACTGCTTAACTGGTAAAGCTTCAAGGAAGTGCACTCCGTAAGATTTATTTAGAATCCGAGAGTCTAGTACGACAATGTTTCCGGTATCTTTTTTACGGCGTATGAGGCGACCTATACCCTGGCGAAATTTAACTAGTGCATCTGGTATTATCATCTCAGAGAATGGATTACCACCCCGTGCACGAATGTATTCAGTTCGAGCTTCACTCACTGGGTGTCCGGGACTTTCAAATGGGAGTCGAGCGATAATCACCTGTGAGAGCGCTGGGCCCGGTATGTCGACCCCTGTCCAGAAACTATCAGTGCCAAAGAGCACTCCATTGCCCGCGTCGGTGAATTTCCTTGTTATCTCTGAGCGCGCCATCTTGTCACCTTGAGTAAAAAGAGGGCGTTCTATTTTTTTGAAAAAATCCTCCGTGCGCTCACGGACCTTTCGTAAATCGTAGTGGCTTGTAAATAAAACTAGTGTGCCACCTTCGACGCGGCGAGCGCACCAGCAGACCATATTAGAAAGGTAATCAAGGTCGAGTCGTCCTTGGCCTATTTCAGGTTGGGGAGCATCACTTGCTATATAAATGTGGCAGTTTTTTTCATAGTCAAAAGGTGAATATACGATCTCGGACTCGGTTGCCTGTGCGCCGATCTTCTCTTTATAGGTATCCATATTTATGCCATCAGATAGTGTAGCGCTGGTGAGTACTACGCTTGTGTGCCGACGAAAAATATGTTCCTTAAGATATGGCGCAATATTAAGCGGGGCGCTTCTTAAGGTGATATTCTGGCCAGCCTTACCTCCCCGCTCGAGCCATTGCACATAGTCTTCCTCGGCGAAGGTAATGAAGCCACTGATAGCATCAATGTAGCTAAGCATACGGCGCCGATGATCACGAAGCTCATCTTGCACGCTTTCTTTATCGTTTTTTTGTATAAGTGCGCCAAGGCGTTCGCTGACTTCTTTTAGCGGTCCTGAAATTATGTTATCACAGCAGTCGGGTTCGTAGACGCGTTGGATCGACTTCTTGTCGAGGAAGTTTTCCCCTAAAAAGCGGAAGAATTCATGCGATGCATCGATTGCATTAGATACTGATTTCAGGTCTTGGGTTTGGCCATGTATTCTGAGAGTCCCACGTTTGCTGCGCGGATTGTATATGCGCTTGAGTGCGCGTTCTAGTGCATAGGAACTGACGTGAACTCCGAAGTGATCAGTGGCTATGTCAGATATTCGATGAGCCTCGTCGAGTACCACGAAGTCATCGGCTAACAATATGCCTGGTGTGTTACCTTCAGGCTGCATGCCTGCATTAATGAGAGAGAAAAGTAAGCTATGATTTACGATTACACAATTAGCGGAGCGAATTTGATTGCGGGCACGTTGGTAAAAGCAGGTCGAAGGATCGCAGTTCTTTCTAGAGCATGTGGAACTGTCAGCATTTATCGAATCCCATAACTCGGGTAGTGGGGATGGAGAGATTTCTTGAATAACTCCGTTCTTTGCTACTGCGTGCCATTGCGCGATACGGGATAGGTCTGCCTTTTCGTCATTCTTGAAGAGTTCCGCTTGCTTGTCAGCTTTAGCTTGCGTGAGCGCATTACTCAATCGTTTGCTGCAACAGTAATTACTTTTGCCTATCATAAGTGCAGTTTTGAATGTACCGTAACGTTGTAATGCTGGGACTAGCTCAAATAGCTTCCGGCAAATCTTTAAATCTTTTTGCTGTAGTTGTTCCTGTAGACTAATGGTATAGCTAGAAATAATAAATGGTCGCTCGCTGTCTACCGAGTGGAGAATGCCAGGAATTAGATACGCTAGGCTCTTACCTACTCCGGTTCCTGCCTCAAAGAGCAAGGGCTCATTCGACTCAAGTGACACTGCTACTGATTGTGCCATGGTTGCTTGTTCTGGGCGATGATCGAGCGC
>CAJWHF010000037.1 GCA_913041275.1 uncultured Opitutia bacterium | reverse complement strand
CTGCGACTCATGCCACTGCTGCGAAAGTTGCAGTCTCCGGTAATCGCTATTTTGGGGAATACAGATTCACCGATTGCCGCCGCAGCAGATATAGTAATAGATGCCAGTGTAACTAAAGAAGCCGATCCGCTTAATTTGATGCCGACTTCTAGTTCTACCGTGAGCCTTGCTATTGGTGACGCACTAGCTTCGGCTCTAGTTCAAGTTCGTGGTTTTACTGCTGAAGACTTTGCAAGTTTCCACCCTGGCGGACAGCTTGGGCGCAATTTGTTCATGACTGTTGGTGAAGTGATGCAGCCTATCGATAAGGTGGCCTGCGCGCGTACGGATGAGACTCTGCGCGAAGTCGTCATACGTATGACGAAGGCGCCCTTGGGCGCAGCTTGTATACTGTCGGAAAAAAGTGAATTAGAAGGAATACTTACCGATGGTGACATACGACGTTTATTATCTGAGGGTGGCGATATTTTAGCGAAAAAAGTTGGTGTCTGTATGACTACCTCACCGGTCTGTGCAAACGTAAGTATGAGTTTAGACGATGCAGCCCACCGGATGGAGGACCGCTCCTCTCAAATATCAGTTCTACCGGTTGTAGAAGAGGGTAGTCTAAAATGCCTTGGGTTGGTTCGGCTTCACGATGTTTACCAACCAAGCGTCTCTTGAATAATAATTAGGGTTGATTCGAAATAGTTTTCGAAGCGCTGATTCATTTTGTAGCGTCTTTAGGCGTTACCAAAGCGTTTGTCCCACTCACTCCAACTAATCTCACAGAATGTGGGTTTGCCTGAAGGAGCTGTATGAGGAATCTCACAATTGAGGAGGGTTTCGGCCATCTTTTGTACAGCTACATCGCTCATCAGATCGCTGCGCTGGTAGCTTCCTTCCACGGCAAGCTTGGCAACGGCTTCCCAGAGAAGTTTGTTTTCTTTATCTGAAGTGCCGCGCTGGCGAAGGAGGTCGACCATGTCGCGAATAAAAGCTTCCGATTGATCTAATTCCAGCCAACTGGGCACCGCCCTAATACGGTAGAAGTGGCGACCGAACTCCTCGATGTGAAAACCCTGTTTATTGATCCAATTGAGGTATCTAAGGAGAGTGTCGGATGCGAGGGGTTCCATTTCTATAGATTGTGCGATGAGCAGTCCTTGGCTCGGTACATTACTTGTTTTATAAGCACTTAAAATACGTTCGAACCGTATGCGCTGGTCGGCATTACGTATGTGTAGCATCACAAGTCCACGAGGAGTATCAAAGAGTCCGTATTTCTTCTTAATAATACAAATTAGTCGCCAGGTAGAGACGGCTTTAATCGGTGTAGTAGGCTGTTCCTGTACCTTAACATTGGCCACTGCTGAGGTATCAGTATTTCTTAAACTTGAGCTAATTGGCCTTGATTGGATAAGGTCTACTTTATCCTCTGACTGTGCTAGGTGCTGTACTAAGTCCATTGAAGGCTCGGGTGTAGAGCTCTGAGGCTGAGGATTTTTGTAGGGGGTATTTGTAATTCTAGCAGCTAAGGTCTCAGAGATCGCAGTGAGTATGAAACGGCGGATTTCGTTATCGTTTCGGAAGCGTATTTCGCGCTTGGCCGGGTGCACATTGACATCAATTTCCCGAGGATCAATTTCTAGAAATAAAAAAGCAGGCGGGAAGCGACCTTTTTGAATACGTCCCTGGTAGGCATCAAGAACGGCGTAGCTGAGTGTGCGGCTATCTACCGGTCGGCGGTTGACCATAGTGACCAGTTCGCGGCGCGTGGATCGGCCTAGCCCAGGTTTAGCCGTGAGTCCAGTCAGACGGTACCCAGTATTTGGATCTTGGATCTTAACTGGGATTAGATTCTCACTTAAATTACGACTCCAAATCTCAGCTATACGGTCACGTAAATTCTCACAGGCAGGAGATTGGAAAATAGTGCGCGTGCCTTCGAGTACTCGAAAAGCGATATTCGGATGAGCCACGGCAAAAAGCCGTGTGTTATAGTTAATATGTGCAGTTTCCGTTTCGTCCGTCTTAAGAAATTTACGTCTTGCTGGGACGGAATTAAAGAGCTGCTCCACTTCAATTACTGTCCCAACGGGCATACCGCAGTCTTTTTTTTCGAGTAGCTTGCCACCATTTATTTTTATTTCTGTGCCATGTTCCCAGTCAGCGCTTCGGGTTCGCATCGTAAAGCGCGATACGGAAGCGATGGATGGTAATGCCTCACCTCGAAAGCCAAAGCTAGATACCGTGGTTAAGTCTACTGCCTCACTAATTTTACTAGTGGCGTGCCGCTCCAGTGAGAGGAGCGCATCGTCGGGGCTCATCCCTTTGCCGTTGTCCTCGATACGGATGTAAGATTTTCCGCCTTTTCGAAATTGCACCTCTATCCTACTTGCACCCGCATCAATACTGTTCTCGATTAGCTCTTTTATCACAGCAACAGGTCGCTCAATCACCTCACCTGCGGCGATTTGATTGGCGACTCGGTCGGAAAGTATTCGAATTGGAGGCATAGTGTTAGATCAAGTACATTTGTTGAAGCGTAGCGACCAACCTGCAATGTAAATTATTATTAACTCGTATCTATAAATCAAATCCAGACTTGTCGTTTGCACTTATGGCTTACACTAAGAATGTAGTTCGTGAAGTTTTAACTGAGTGCACTAACACAAAGAGCAATTTGCTACTTTGCCTAAATTGCCTGAAAATAACGAGATGCCAAATCGACTTACTCTAGAAAATAGCCTCTACCTCCAACAGCATGCCGATAACCCGGTAGACTGGTATCCCTGGGGTGATGAGGCATTCAAAGCGGCAGAGAGCTCCGGTAAGCCGCTTCTTGTTTCTATCGGGTACTCATCCTGTCACTGGTGTCATGTAATGGCGCACGAATGCTTCGAAGACGAATATATCGCTTCTATTATGAATAAGCACTTTGTTTGCGTAAAGGTTGATCGAGAGGAGCGCCCTGACGTGGATCAAATCTATATGGAGTCGGTGCAAATGATCCAGCAACAGGGTGGCTGGCCACTCAATGTCTTTTGCCTGCCAGATGGACGCCCCTTCTTTGGAGGAACTTATTTTCCGCCTGAGGATCGTGGACAAGGTCTCATCCCCTGGCCTCAAATATGTATGCGTATATCCGACTTTTATAAGCGCTCTAGGAGCGAGTTAGTTGAAAACGCAGAGGCCATTCAGAAAAATATTATTTCCGGCACCCAAGACTCTAGTAAGGAATTTGGTACTGGCGAACTGACTGCTGATCTTCTGACTGAAGCTGCTTTAGGCATTTGTGGAAATCACGATGATCGATATGGAGGTTTTGGAGATGCGCCGAAATTTCCCCCTTCTATGACACTTAATTTTTTGCGTGCTATCCGTCCTATTGTGGATCCGGTTTTGGCCAAAAGGATAGATACTGTCACCCATACCACTCTTCGAGCCATGGCACATGGTGGCATCTTCGATCAAATAGGCGGCGGTTTCGCGCGCTACAGTGTCGATACGCATTGGCTCATCCCGCATTTTGAGAAGATGCTCTATGATAACGCCTTACTCATCGACGCCTATACTCGAGGATGGGTGGATACTCAGGAACCTCTCTATGCTGCTATAGTCGAAGAGACAATGGGCTGGTTAGAGCGCGAAATGTCCGCGCCGGAAGGAGCTTTTTACGCTGCGCTCGACGCCGATAGTGAAGGTAAAGAGGGCGTCTACTATGTATGGACACCAGAAGAGGTTGACTCTGTGCTAGGTCTCACACTTGCACGCGATTTACGCGCCTCTTACAATATCACCACTGAGGGTAATTTTGAGGAGGGAACTAGTAATCTCGCACTAGTTGAAGCAGATTTTTCTGTACGTGAGAAACTCTCGAACGCACGCCGCCTACTGCGCGAGTACCGTGAGGCTGAGCGCGTGCCACCGGGAAAAGATACTAAAATATGTACTGCATGGAATAGCATGTTGATTCGTGCATTGGCCGATGCCGGATTTTATTTTAACCGCCCCGAATGGCTAGAGCGTGCCCGCAAAGCCGCTGATTTTGTCTGGGATTCACTTATCGTTGAGGATGCTGGTACTATACAAATGAAATCAGTTTTTTACGAGGGTGCTGGCGCGCGCGTAGATGCTTTCTTACATGATTATGCTCTGGCAGCAGATGCTTTCCTCGTTCTTGGATCCAAGATCGATTGGATTGATCCTGGTGCTTCGGCCTTATATTATAGCCGAGCGAAGATCTGCTTAGATCAAGCATTACAGGACTTTAGTGACCCGCATTCGATCGGTTACTTTTTTACTACCGATCGCACTAGCTCACCTGTTGCTAGGCAGAAAGAGTGGTTCGATAATGCTACCCCATCTGGCAATTCCGTTATGTTACACGCACTCAGTGGGATCTACGCGCTAGAAGGTGATGGCCGCTATGCGCAGGAGCTAGCTAAGACTTTGCCAGCGTATGTTCATTATGCGGGTAAAGTAGCCTCAGGGGTGGCGCATGCTCTTGAAGCTGCAGCTGTATATCAATGTGGTATCACCGTGATAAAAGTCGGTGAGAAGGCGGACTTAAAGGCTCTTCGAGAAGCCCTTTCAATGAAATCATGGAAGAGGGTATTTATTAAGCATAGTACCGAAATACCTCTGGAAAATTTCCAGATTTGTATTGGTACTAAATGCCATGCTTCGACGGGAAATCTAGACAAGGCTCTAGCATTACTTTAGATAATTTTCTTAGTTTTAATATTCTATTTTTAATGTCCGAAGAACTTCACAATCTGTATCAAGAGATCATTCTCGACCACAACAAGCGCCCTCGTCATTATGGTGTCTTAGCTAGTGCCACGCATAGCGCAGAGGGCTATAATCCCCTTTGCGGAGATAAAGTTAGTGTTTTTGTGCAGATTCAGAGCGAACGTATCGTCAGTCTCCAGTTCCAGTGTGCTAGCTGCGCGATTTGTAAAGCCAGCGCTTCTATCATGACGGAGGCGCTTCAGGGCCAGTCTATTGCTGAAGCTGATGCACTGCTTGAGAAAGCAGAACGTTTATTGATGTCTGATACCTGTGTAAATGAAGATAGCGACAGTGAAATGGCAGCTTTATCTGGTGTACGCAAATTCCCAGCTAGGATAAAATGCGCGACCTTACCTTGGGATACCTTCGTGAATGCTCTACGCGGGGAAAGAACATCTAGAAATCTTGATGACAGCAAAGGTAATAGCCTTTAACTCAGCTTTTACCTGCTGGCTTTTCAATAGGCTGTACTAATCTAGTTCTAGCGAAAATTGATTTAATATGGAGGCTGAGGAAGTAAAAGCTTATTTTGATTCTGAGAACGTCGTGAATTATTATACTCAAGCGGCAGATAATCTAGGGCTGTGGGCTTCGGAAGAAATCATTCTAACACGTTTATTTAAACAGGGAGATAAATTACTTGAGTTAGGGTGCGGAGTAGGTCGTGTATCAATCGGCCTCTATAAATTAGGATATCGTAATCTCTTGGCTACAGACTACGCACCTAACATGATCAAGAAGGCGCGAATTTTAGCTTCTGCTCAGGACTATATCATGCCTTTTAGCGTTTGTGATGCTACGGACCTTGAGTTTGAAGATAATTCCTTTGATGGAATAATTTTTGCATTTAACGGGTTCATGCAGATTCCTCATGCAGCCAAGCGCGAGCAAGCGCTATCAGGAATTCTCCGTGTACTACGACCGGGCGGGTGCTTTGTTTTTACTACTCACGACCGTGAGCGTTCGGTGCATCGCAACTTTTGGATAGCGGAGAAAAATCGTTGGGAAACAGGCATGCAAAAACTTGATCTGAACGAGTTTGGTGACCGCTCTGAGATAACTTATAACGGTACGCACTACATGCACGTACCAACAGTTTCGGATATTAAATCGCAGATTGCTAAGGTAGGTTTTGAAATGGAAACTACTGTTATGCGAAGCGAGCTGTCCAAAGAGTCTGGACAGGTAGAAGCCTTCTCTGATGACTGCCGTTTTTGGGTGGCCAGAAAGCCTGAGATATTATGAGTCTAAATTTAAGTGGAAATTGCAGCCTAAGCATGTAAAGTTCACTGTGTGGCATTTACACCGCAAAAACCTAGCCTTTTTGGCGAGACACTAGAAAGCCTTCAAGAGCAGATTGAAGCGGCAGGCTTTAAGGGTTTTCGCGCCAAGCAAGTAATGGATTGGCTCTACAAAAAACGCGTAGATTCTTGGGACGCGATGTCCAATTTGCCAAAGGACTTCCGATCTTGGCTCGGCGATAACTTTATTCTCTATCCGACAGACTCAGTCATTGATAAGCGCTCTGATGATATTACACAGAAGTTGCTGCTTGAGTTAGAAGACAAATCCTTGATTGAGACGGTACTAATCCGCGCACCTCAAGAGGGAGTCGGTCAAAAAGATTCCCGAAAGACAGTGTGCGTTTCAATTCAAGTTGGCTGCGCATATAGCTGTAAGTTTTGCGCATCGGGACTGGCTGGCTTCCGGCGTAATCTAATGGCTGCTGAAGTAGTCTCTCAACTTATGCATATATGTCGGCGTGAGGATGCTCATACCAATCGTGCTCGAGAGGAGATTGCCTCCTTTGACAATATTGTCTTTATGGGTATGGGGGAGCCACTTTCGAATTACAAAACTCTGATCCGTGCATTACGAATTATTAATGCACAGTGGGGTCTGAACTTCGGTGCACGCCGGATAACGGTATCCACTTCGGGTTTGGCACCACAAATCCTAAAACTAGCTGAAGAAGGTATCGCCGTACGTTTGGCTATTTCGCTCCACGGTGCGACGAACGAAGTACGTAGCCAGATAATGCCAGTAAATAAAAGGTATCCTCTGGAAACTTTGTTACCAGCCGCTAAGGCTTTTCAGCAGCGCCACGGGCGTATGCTTACACTTGAATTCATATTAATTGAAGGGATCAACGACAGTCTCGATCAAGCCGAAGAATTGTCCAAAATCGCCAGAGAATTACATGCCCATGTCAACTGTATCCCGTATAATACCGTCGAAGGATTAGACTGGAAACGGCCGAGCATTCGGCGGCAAGATGCCTTTGTTGATGTATTACGTAAGGCTAAAGTCTCCTGTACTATTCGGCGCGAAAAAGGGCATGCTATAAATGCAGCTTGTGGGCAGCTTCGATTAAAGACCGAGAAGGATCGTGAGAGTACAGCGGTCAGATAAATCGTATCAAATGCTCTTATGCTTTGTATGCTTGCTGTAATAATAGTAATTTTTGTAAATTTCTATTATGAACACAGCTGAAAATGACTGCTGCGCACCGCGTCGTGAAGGTAATGTCGGGGCTCCATCCGCCATGAATACGCCGCCAGAGCAGGTGAAGTCACAGGTAGGTTCAACAGAGGGTATGATTTGTATCAAAGCAGGTAGCTACAAGGTTGGATACCAGGGGCCAGAAGCTCGAGAGTCTGATGGGGAAGGGCCGGTCCGTGAACTTAAGCTCGATAGTTATTGGCTAGATAAAACGGCTGTGTCTAATGCCCAGTTTGAAGCATTTGTTCAGGCTACCGGGCATATTACGGAGTCGGAAAAATTTGGATGGGCACATGTCTTTATTGGTCAACTCCCAGCTTCAAAGCAGCGCAAGCTACGTCTGACGAAGACGGTGGAAGGTTTACAATGGTGGTATGCGATTGAAGGGGCTTATTGGCGTAAGCCTGAGGGAGCAGGATCTAATATAAAAAGGCGTATGGATCATCCTGTGGTCAGCGTATCATGGAATGATGCTCTTGCTTACTCTAACTGGGCAGGTAAAAGACTGCCTACGGAGGCGGAATGGGAGGTGGCTGCCAGGGGCCCAGATAATGTCTCATCAATGTATCCTTGGGGTGACGAATTGGAACCTGGAGGTAAGCATCGTTGTAATGTATGGCAGGGAGATTTTCCTAAGAAAAATAGTGTTGCCGACGGATACGAATGGACTGCGCCAGTGACAGCTTATCGCAGGCAGGCAGGCGGATTTTATAATTTGATCGGTAATGTCTGGGAGTGGTGCTCCGACTGGTTTAGTCCGAGTTGGCATTGTATCGAGGACCAAGTCACACGAATCAATCCAAGTGGACCCCAAAGCGGCGAGAACAAAGTGATAAAAGGCGGCTCATTTCTTTGCCATGATAGTTACTGTAATCGCTACCGACTAGGTGCGAGAACAGCAAATGCGCCCGAGTCTGCGACCACGAATTTAGGTTTTCGATGTGCAAGAGACGCTTAGCCAGTGATTGCATGCATGCGTGTGTAAAGGCGGCAGGCAGGTATCTTAAATAGGGTAGGAATTAGAATTCCTCCTTTTTTACTACTTTTCTCTTGTACGCCTCTACGGCAGAGGTCTGTTTTTTGTGTGCATCGCACAGCCTCACTGCGTGCCTGTAGACATGAGTTTCTAGTCCGATTAAATCGTGCCAGACTTGCACTTGGCCGTCGCAAGACGACCCTGCTCCTATTCCTATAGTAGGTATTTCTAGCGTCTTAGCAACGCGCCCAGCTACACTTTCTGGGATTAATTCTAGGATGATTCCCACCGCGCCAGCTGCCTCTAGCGCTTGGCATTCTTTGACGAGTTGTTCTGCAGATGCGCTGTCCTTGGCCTGCATAGCAGGCTCTTTAATTAGCTGAGGAGTAAAGCCGAGATGTGCCCAGGGCTCTACCTCAGTTTTAGCGAGGGCCTCAAATACTTCTGGCCTAAAGCCTTCGACTTTCACGCCGTCTACACCATCCAGACGTAGCTGTTCTGCTGCGCTGAGAATAGTGGGTAGATCGCTAGAAGATAAATAAGGTAGATCTGCTAGTAAATAAGCGCGGCTGATCCCTCTAGCGACTGCCCGCACATGATGGCGCATCTCTTCTAAGCGTAGATCATTCTGGTGGTCATATCCTAGTACATTGGTCGCAAGGCTATCGCCAACAAAGATTATATCGATGCCGCAGGCGTCTTGGATCTTTGCGCTAGGGTAGTCGTAGCAGGTGAGCATTGAGATGCCGATACCTTTTTGCTTAAGCACCCGAAAGTTAGAGGACCGTTTCATAAAATATCTACTAACTGATAATTAACGGTAGAACTAGGCATTCCAATTTATATGTTTATATAATTTCACAGTAGATTTATTCCTGCGTTTTTAGCTCTCCAAATTGTCCGGGTAGCACAGCGAGTTGTTTTTTTAGTTCGTTCTTCATTTCTGCGAGCTTCTGGGCATATATCTTATTATAAGCTAGGTTCTTCTGCTCGTTAGGATCCTCTTTTAAGTAGTAGAGTTGATCGCGGTCGAAGTAGGCAGGGTAAGATCCGGTGGAGTATTTTTCGGCGTCACCTCCTCCTGGAATGGCTGTTAAGTGACTGAAAGGCTTACTGGGATCGTCTGTTACAATATTGAGCTGACGACGATAGCGTGCATCGTTCCATTCTTTTAGTACAGCGGTACGTTCTTCGATATTCATGTTCTCAATAGCTTCGGGGTAGCGGACGGCCATGTACTTCCAGTCACCGATGCGGATGCCGCGAGCGTAGCCGAGCTCAAAGTAAAGCAGGCGCTCTTTGGGAGGGGTCTCACCCTCGAGGTAAGGGAGGAAACTTTGGCCATCAAATTTGTGTCGTGAATAATCAACTTGAGCTAGGTCCAAGATAGTAGGCGCAAAGTCAACATTTGAGACGAGCGCCTGTGAAGTGGCTCCCGCCGGGAAACCGCCTTTGCGCCAAACGATGCTTGGGTTGTGGACGCCACCTTGGTAAACGGTGCCTTTTGCGAGTTGGCCATGGTCGTTGAAAAAGAAGATGACAGTGTTATCAATTTCTCCGGTGGCTTCGAGAGTATCGAGTAGGGCGCCGAGCGCGTCGTCGAGCCAAAGGAGGTTGGCGGTATTGTCGTTAACGGGAAGCCCGGCGGTGCGCAGGCGTTTGGGAATGGTGTCGCGGCTAGGTTGAACAGTTAGAGGCTTGTCGAGGTAACCGATAGCAGTTAGTAGGGGGTCGGCTTTCCATGACCGTTTTGCTTGGGTGGGGCCGTGGGGAACTGTGGTAGCGAAGTAGAGGAAGAAGGGGTCGGTGTTGGCTTGTTTAAGGAAGCGCACACCAGCGTCGGTGATCCAGTCCATGTTTTGAACAGCGACCTCATACAGTCCCAGGAAGCTGGGATTGTTGTGATAAAGGCTGTCGGCGAAGTCGAAGCCGATCTCAAGCATAGCTTGACGCGTGTGGTCATGGTTGGCTTTAAGCTGAGCTTTGTTGGCTGGATCTTGGGCGCTACTTTTGAAGTTTTTAAAACGCTTCAGGCCACCGACTTCTACGACGTGGTCTTTCCCAGCCATTCCAGTAGTGTAACCAGAGGCTTTCAATAGGGCGGGTAGGGTGCGGTCGGTAGAAAGAATATGGGTGTTGAATTCAACAATGCTTTGTCCGTTCTTTTTGGTATTTTGCGTAAAGTAATGGTTTTGCGCGCGGCTGCCAAAATTGCCAGTAAGTACGTTGTAACGACTGGGGGTGCAGACTGGCGAGACCACATGTTGCTGTAGCATGAGGGTGCCTTCGCGGGCGAGGCGGTCGAGATTGGGGGTTAGGTATTTATCTTT
>CAJWHF010000036.1 GCA_913041275.1 uncultured Opitutia bacterium | reverse complement strand
GGTTGGGTCTATTACGCATGGCCTTACGCTTATTCCTTCTCTGAGGGTCGCTGGTACTTTTTCAATGAATCAGACACTCAATGGCGGGTTAATATGACTAGCGGTGTATGGGGTACATTAGATGTAGCAAGCGGCTGGAATTACTATGCTTGGCCTTATTCTTACTCATTCGATGAAGGAGCCTGGCATTGGTATAATAATGACACCCAATGGGTGGTGGACTTGTTAAGTGGCGAATGGGCTACTTTTGGAGGCTATGAGGACTAATTTCTTTCTAGTTTACTAGATGCATCCTCCCATCCCTTAAGATGCCCCATCCTTGCACAAGGATTATAACCTAGGAGTCCCTACTAATCTTTTGTGTTAGTATTAGGGTGTTTTCCATATAATTTGAGTTTTTCCCTTAATGTAAAACGTGAAACGCCCAAAAAACGTGCCGCCTTAGCTTGGTTTCCATCGGCTCTCTCTATTGCCATGGTATAAACTTCCCGTTCAAACTTCTCTATTAATATTGGTAAAGCCGCTTCAGTTTCATTAGCAGCCGCACGATTTAATTCATATTCAATAATCTGTTTCAGCTGATTTTGTTTGTTAGCCAAAATTTGAGATTCCTTGATGATTGTATCGAAATGTTCTACATCGAGAGTTGTAGTCTTAGAGTTTAATAGAGCCTTACTAATAACATTCTGTAACTGTCGTATATTTCCTGGCCATTCAAGTTGTGTGAGATAATCAATCGCTTTCTTTGAAAAATTAGGAGCGACCAGACCGTACTCAGTAGCAAACTTCTGCAAAAAATAACTTACTAAATCAGAAATGTCATCTCGCCTATCTCTTAGTGCTGGAATGTTTATAGAAATAACATTGAGCCTATAAAATAGATCTTCACGGAATGTACCCTCGGAAACCATTGATTCTAAATTTCTGTGCGTAGCTGCGATTATTCGAACATCAACTGGAATGTTTTTAGAACTTCCTAAACGCTGAATTGTCTTTTCCTGTAATACGCGCAATAATTTTACTTGGAGTGTCTGATCCAAGTCACCTATTTCATCTAGAAATATAGTGCCCCCGTGTGCTTGCTCAAATCTTCCAACTCGCAACTGGCTCGCTCCAGTAAAGGCACCTTTCTCATGCCCGAAGAGCTCACTCTCTAATAAGTTCTCTGGTATAGCTGCGCAATTTACGGCTATGAACCCTTCGTGTGCGCGATGACCGTGCTGATAAATTGCTCGTGCAATGAGTTCTTTGCCAGTACCAGTCTCTCCCCTAACAAGTACTGTAACTGTTTGTGAGGCAATTCTTCCAAGTTGTTTGTATATATCACGCATTGTGCGGCTTCGCCCAATTATAGTATCTTGATCACTAAACACTTCACCTATTTCGACTGGCTTAGAATTTAATCTTGAATCAATTAAAGCTTGGTTTATTGAATCCAGGAGCTCTCTAGTCGTTACTGGTAGCAAAAAGAAATCGTAAGCTCCTGCCTTAATAATTTCTATAGCTAAGCTACTCTTCTTATTTTCACTGAGAATGATAATAGGAACTGATCTTTGTGCTTTCTTAATCTTTAAAAGCACTCCTAACGGCGAAAGATTATTAAGATCACTAATTACTACAATCTCTGCCCTGCAGTTTTTTGAAGCTAAATAGCTGTAAGCGTCCTCCAGGTCATCTAAGTATTCAAACTTAGAACCTTTGTGCAGTGATTTTTCTATCTGTATGCGCAGTTCTAAGCTTAGTCCAAGGTATAATAAGTTAGTTATTGGTTTAGAACTATTATCCATCTCTTTGTTTATATATAATCAATTAAGGTCTTAATTAAGCAATTATGTATAGTGGTAAATTACTTACCACTTTAAGGGAAATCATTGACCTAATATAGCAAACTTATTTTTTAATAAAATTTTAAGTTACTGTTATACAACATATTACAAATCTTATAAAAAATTGGCATGGGGAATGCATATATCATTACATCTATTAAAAACTAACCTAAAGATTAAAAATGAATAACAAAATCATCAACTACCGAGGCGCAACTACCACTGTTAACGAAGTTCAAGCAGAGAATCTATCTCATGCAAATGATCTGGTAAATAGTAACCCAGAGCTAAGCTACCGCGGATCACATTCTGATCATGTAAGTGTAACTTGCGGAAATCAGCAACATAGCAAAGACCTCCGTAGTGTTGACCCGACAATTACCTACCGTGGGGCATCTGTTAAATATTCAGAAGTTCACGGATAAGTCTTATATAGAACTACTAAAAGTCGCTAAGTGTTATGCTTAGCGACTTTTTTATCCTAAATTGTAGAAGCAGTGTAATCTATTCAGCGACTACTCGGTAGAAAGCTTGGTCCTCAAGAGTTTGGATCAACTTGCCACCATTCACAACTGTGCTCTCAGAGTTGGTAAAATCTAGATTATCAGACTTCTCCAGAGTAATTTGACTACCCTCGTCGCCTATTACGGTGAGTTCCACCTCATCTGTTGTAGTTCTAATGTCGATATGCGCTAGTGGCACTATTTTGTAGAGGCTACTTTGATCATTACTATTACCTACAAAATAAATCTCACCTGCTGCATCCACACTAAAGGCACGGACATCTGTCTGTAAGGCTCTATCGGTCACGCCGATTTGGAATCTTTTTAATGTAGGTGTGTTATTTAAGCCCTCCACATAGAAGAGTTCTCCTGGTCCTGAAAATATTGGGCCATAATCCCCACAGATATAAGCACCTTGTAGTTCAGGGATTAGTGACCCTCTATATATGTGCCCTCCAATAATATTAGCGTATCCCTGATCATGATCGTATTCTACGATAGGATCTTCTAGTTCGTCTATAGTGGGCGCATCATAAAGAGAGCCTATATTACTAGTAACAGGATCGAACAAGAAACTGCCTTCCTTTGCCCTCCAACCGTAATTATTTCCAGGAAGAACTCTATTAACCTCTTGAACAGTATTTTGACCAGAATCTGAAGAATAGATCTCTCCGGTAGCTGGGTCTTGAGAGAATGTCCACGGATTCCTAAATCCATAAGCGTATATTTCTGGAAGATATGTTGGATGGCCTACGAATGGATTGTCGGCAGGTATCCCGTATTTTCCGTTGGCGCTATTATTACCATCTGGATCTATGCGAATGAGTGTACCCAAAATGTTCGTGGCGTCTGCCCCATTCCCAATAGCAACGTGGCCATTACCAGTATCGTTCGCATCGCCACCATCACCGATAGCTACCATCAGTAAGCCATCCGTATCAAAGAAAAGATGCCCACCGTTGTGATTAGATCCAATAAATGTAAATGAATTAGAAGTTGGTTGCTCGAATCTCAGGATCTCAGTATCCACAAAGGAATCACTAGAATCAAAAATACCATCTGAGTTATCATCTGTGATAATTCTTTTTATTATCACACTATGATGGTCAATATTAGCATAATCTGTCCCGTCCATGATGAGCGTTTGAGGTGGAACAGTGAAATCAGGCGTCGCACCCCCATTTGTATAGCTTGCATAGAAATATAATGTTCCATTGGTGGCAAAACTTGGGCTTAGGGCCAGACCTAGGAGACCACGTTCGTCATACCCAACAGTATCTAAAACTAGGGGCGTTAAACTCGATGATACGTCTATGAGGTTATCTGTTAATTCACCCTCTGAATTCAAGACCCTTACTCTACCCTCTTGCTCAACTAAGAAAAGTCTTCCCGTTCCGTCATTAGGATCTGAAACACCGATAAGGTGCGAAAGACCTGAAACAACTGTTTGCAGTCCTACAGCAATCTCCCCCTGCGGAACATCCGGCAAGGGATCAGTAATAACCTGGTCATTAAAAAAATATCCTTTATTGGAATCGTCCTGGGCTGAAACCCAATAATTTGGGTTGGTAGCATCTAGTGCGATTAACTGCAGATGACCAGTACCTGATAGACTGCTAACATACTCTTTTGTCTCACCAGCACTAAAACTAGTACCAGCTAGTATTGTTATAGAATCTCCAAGAATATTACTAATTACTGAGTCTGATTCTAATGTTCCGCTATCATCACCGAAGTAAGTAACTTCAATGTAGTCCGCAGCACGATCTACCTCAGTAATGATTAAGCGAGTGCTATTTATGTAGCTAGGAGGATCACTAACATTTAGTGAAGCAACCATGCTAGTGTGAAAAAGCTTTGTGCAGTAATAATGCAGAGTGTTGCTGTAAATTGCAGGAATAGTAAAAGTCATACTCTCTGAAGACCTGATACCATCAGATTGATTGATAGTAGAATCGCTGCTGACTGGAAAACTTAACGTACCATAATGATACGAACCAGAAGACTGCGGGGTATCACTTAGGTAAAACGGATGATTGTTACCTGTAATCTTGTGAAAAGTGTAGGTGTTCCCTTTGTAAAAAATATAATCAGATATGTTTATCTGATCACTACTACTACCCGACTGATCCGTATAGAAATTATAATATTCACCACTAAAATAACCACTTCCCACATAGATGTCGCTCGGTGCTGGGGTCTGAGCAGAGAGAACAGACAGAGCAGATGTAACAACGGTAGAGGCAAAAATTATGTTTAAGAGACCTCTGAGTGTGGGAAATTTACGTAGGGGCATGATGAATCAACGATCTAATTAGAAATTCATTACAAAATTTTGTTACCAATTAAGCAGAAACTACAGTGTTAGCCTACTAATTTCGGCAAAGAATACCTAAATACAACAAATGAAAGTACGATGGTCTGATCCGCAACCTTAGATAACAGGTGAATAAAGGTAACTACTAGATCCTTAGAGACCCATAAATGATCCCAGATTAACTAGCTAAAGCTTTCAATGCTCCATTAGACCACTCCTCAAAATCGTCGTCAAAATCAACGTCACAATCTTTTCTATCATAGATACGAGTAGCTCCTAATTTCTCGAGACGGGCATCAAAATCCTTACCTGATCTACAAAAGTACTCGTAACTTGTGTCACCAAGAGCTAGGACAGAATATTTTAACTGGCTAAGTAGCGGGGCGGAATCTGAATCAAGAGATTCGTACAAATCAAGTGCATCGTCAGGCGGTTCTCCATCGCCCCAAGTACTCACAATAACTAGCAAATTAACTACGCTTTTTAGCGCTGATAATTCTATATCTAGCATGTTGCTTATTTTAGTTGTGAAGCCCATTTCGTTTGCTTTTTCAGCTGCTTCATCAGCGAGTGCTTCAGCATTGCCGGTCTCGGTACCGAATAAAATGAGTAAATCTTTTGAATCGCTTGATCCTTCTACTGCTAATTCGTCTGTCATATTTCTAATATAATTAATTTAATATATAATAATGGCTTAATGGGTTAGTTTTTCCAAGTCTTGCAAATTAAAATATGAAATAATTAAGGATACTAATTCTCTTAATTAAAAATATTTAACTAGGTCTATATCGAAAGAAATAATGAAGGTACGACCGATAGCCTGAATATGCTACTTGTTTAAGCTACTTGTTTCTACGAACAAACAAAAAAGACTGAACACAGTGATAAGTAAATAAACCGCCCGTTACTACCATCATAATCTGTGACAAATCAGCCCAAAATCTTTCTCCAAATACATCTTGGAGATTTGAGAGCACACGAAATCCGCCCAAAAATGTGAGTAATCCGAAGGTGACTACTATATGCATGAAAAGTTTTTTCTTATTGGGAACTTTTATCGCTAAGATGGCAAATAGGCTAATTAGCACCCCAATAAAGCTAGGAATTAAAGCAGTCGGAGAGCCACTACCGCTTACTATTTTAACAATTACGCCCCATGCTATCAAAAAGAAACCATAGTATAGGGAGATAGCCTCCATATTCTTACCTAATATTTTATATTCTATATTACTCATAATTTTACGATTAGTTGGATTTTTACAGGCTTCAATATTAAAGGAACATTTTAACCTAGGGAACGGCTAGCTCTCCTTCTTTAGAGGCTTCAAACTCGGAAAGAGTATCGTATCACGGATACTTTCTGCGCCTGTTAATAGAATGATAAGACGGTCAATACCTAATCCCATGCCGCCCGCCGGAGGCATGCCGTGCTCGAGAGCATTTAAGAAATCGCTATCCATATCCTGTTGCTCTTCGCCAACTTGCGCTTCGAACATTTCACGCTGAATGATAGGATCATTTTGCTCAGAATACGCGGGAGCAATCTCTTGTCCATTAATGCAAAGTTCAAAAACATCGATAGTACTATCGTCTTCTTGAGTAATCTTAGCTAGTGGGCAAAGTTCTTTAGGTATATGTGTAACAAAAGTAGGCTCGATGAGCGTGGGCTCAATTAGCTTTTCGAATACATTATTTGTGATCTCGTAGTCCTCGAGTTCACCGTCGACTTCGATACCAAGAGCACGAGCTTTTTGGAGCTTGTCCTCACGGCTATATTCAAACCATTTCTCATCCCCAGTGCACTCGAGAATTAAATCCTTATATTTGGCTTCGCGCCACTGGCCACCCAAATGGATAACCGTACCATCTGGGCGGGCAATATCTAAGCTTCCAATCACAGCTTGTGCGACATGTTGAATAAGACTTTGAGTCAACTCCATCATTCCACGGAAATCGGTATATGCTTGGTAAAGCTCCAGCATAGTGAACTCAGGGTTGTGCCGCCTAGATAGACCCTCATTTCGGAAGACACGACCGATCTCAAAAACACGATCCTCACCAGCCACGAGCATACGTTTGAGATAAAGCTCAAGGGCAATACGCATGTAAAAATCGCAGTCTAGGGCATTAGAATGAGTGACAAAGGGACGCGCAGCAGCTCCACCTGCTACAGATTGCAACATGGGAGTTTCCACCTCGGTAAAATCACGATCCCAAAGAAAGATGCGCATCTCTTGTATGATCTTTGCTCTCTGTTTAAAACGTAAACGTGAGTCTTTATTAACTATTAGGTCTAAATAGCGCTGGCGGTAGATCTTATCATCATCTGTGAGGCCAGACCACTTCTCAGGGAGCGGTCGTAGGGACTTAGAAACTAGTGTGTAGCTCTGCGCGCGGACCGTTATTTCGCCAGTCTTAGTCTTAAATAGGCGTCCTTCCACCCCAATTATGTCGCCTACATCTAACTTTTTAAAATAAGTATTATACTCGCCTTCGGGAAGCTCGTCGCGCGTGACATAGGCTTGGATCTGCCCGTCGCGATCCTGAATTTTAATAAAACTAGCCTTACCCATTACGCGAAATACTACGATACGTCCCGCGACAGCTACCTTAGGTTGCTCCTCATCAGGAATACCTTCCTCGTAAAGACCAGCCGCTCCTTTGGAGGTGTGAGTCTGCGTGCAATTGGAAGCGAATGGGTTCCTGCCTTCTTCGCAAAGTTTCTCGAGCTTCTCTAAGCGTACTGCATAAAGGTCGTGGGTATTTTCAGGACTATTTTTTTGCTCTGTCATTTTGAGATCGCGAATGTGTGCTCATGCCCAGAAATGGCAAATGCAAATTCGTCCGTTCATGGTAACTGTCTAAAGCATACAAGCTACGTAATTTGTATGATGTCTAAATTATCTAACGTTTTTTCACGCCGCGCTTGTTGTGGGCGGCTTTTTTTTGAACGATCCTTTTGCGTCGCTCAGGGTGTTTCGTGTCTAGCTTAGCAGCGTCAGGGCCCATTTTTTTAAGCCGGGATTTTTGCTGAATCTTGTCGTTATGTCTTGGTGCGACTTCACCCTCGCCCTCTTCGTAACGGCGATCCTTACCCACTAAGTCAAAACGCACAGGACAACCGCTCAGACGAAACTCGTGAATAATAGCTTTTTCTAGATATCTACGATAACCAGGATCAAGGCGTTCGATCCTATTACAGAAAAAACGTATGCGCAGAGGTCGTGAACCAGTCTGGACGGCGTAAAATACCTTAAAGCGTTTCGTGCCGACTATTTTAGGAGAACGGGCATCGAAAAGCTTTTGAATCAGAGCATTGAGTTTACCAGTAGGTAACTTCATATCGAGCGTCGCCTGCATGCCAGCGGCACTATCCAACATAGACTCGATTTCAAATCCCGTCACAGCGGAGACAAAAAGTACGGGCGGATCCGGCAGGAAGAACATCTCCTTGCGCAGGGATTCTTCGTAGCTCTTGAGGAAGTGTTTTAAGTTTTTATAGCCGTCGATCGGATCTTGCTCCCAGCGATCGATTATTAAATCCCACTTGTTAACGACAATTACCAGTGCCCGGCCAGCATCGAGAATTTCTCCTGCTAAGGCTTGGTCTTGTTTAGTCACACCATCGACCGCATCAATTACTAAAAATACTACATCTGAGCGCTCCATTGCCGCTTGAGTTCGGACACTAGAAAAATATTCGACTGGGCTATCGACCTTACGGCGCATGCGCAGACCTGCTGTGTCCGCTAGACGGAACTTTAGCTGCTCCCCATCTTTGTGCTCATAGTCAAGGTCGAGCTCAACGGAGTCGCGTGTAGTACCTGGAACATCACTGACGATCAGTCGCGACGATTTAAGGAGGCGGTTACCTATAGAGGATTTGCCTACATTGGGACGGCCTAGCAGCGATATACGAATGCGCTTACTTTGATCAGCCTCACTACCTTCGGGCTTAGAGCCAAGTTTTGCGTCGATAGCTTCTTCAAGATCGGT
Source organism: uncultured Opitutia bacterium (assembly GCA_913041275.1). GTDB lineage: Bacteria > Verrucomicrobiota > Verrucomicrobiia > Opitutales > Coraliomargaritaceae > Thalassobacterium. The sequence continues at coordinate 2,383 of CAJWHF010000036.1, read as the reverse complement.
AATACCACGCCCATGCTCGGCAGAAATACGATACAGCTCTCCCAAGCCAAGACGCAGAAATTCGTCCGCCTCTAATTCGTTTTCTTCAAGGTCTACTTTATTTACGACTAAAAGCACATGCTTTCCGTAACGACGGAGCTTTTCGGCGACTATCTCGTCTAGCGAAGTAATGCCTGTGCGCACATCGACGAGAAATAGCACGACAGAGGCAGCCTGGATAGCGAACTCGACCTGCTCTTCGGCTGCTGTGGCAATGTTTTTAGGCGTCATTTCCAGCTCCATGCCAATACCGCCTGTATCGAGTAGCACATAGTCGTCGCGTACTTCTGTCGAAATCAGATCGCGAGTCACACCCGGCATGTCGTGTACAATGGACATGCGTTTTCCGCAAAGCCGGTTAAATAGGCGGCTTTTCCCGACATTAGGGCGCCCAACCAGGGCGACAGTTCTAGATGGATCGATCATGAAATACGATAAGTAGAAATAGGACGTCTAAAGCGTAACTTTAGCTAGATTAGAGATGAAAACTAATAGTGGCAGCGAAGTAGAGAGCGATCTGCCTGAGATCTTACTTCAGCGCATGTACATACCGTTCTATTCGATCGGTAGCTTCAATAATGCGGTCGTAACTAGTAGAAAAGCTTGCCCGAACAAAGCCTGCTCCGCTAGGTCCAAAGGCGGTCCCAGGGACGACGGCAACTTCTTCTTTCTCCAGTAAGGCTTTACAGAAATCTATTGATTCCTGGCCAGTAGACTGGATCGAAGGAAACGCATAGAAGGACCCCTTGGGCAAATGGCAGTCCAAGCCAGCTTCGTTGAAGCGGCGGACAATTAAGTCTCGACGACGGTGATAAGCCTCTTTCATTCGACCCACAGCTGGAGCCCCATTTTTGAGCGCTTCGATCGCAGCCTCTTGCGAGAGAATAGGCGCGCAAAGCATACTATATTGGTGCACCTTCATCATAGCCTCGATAAGTGGCTGCGGACCGCAGGCATATCCAATTCTAAATCCTGTCATGGCAAAAGCCTTTGAGAATCCGTGTAAAAAAATAGTTCGCTCCTGCATCCCCGGGAGAGAGGCAATGCTAGTGTGCTCGCCCTCAAAGGTAAGCTCGGAGTAGATCTCGTCGCTGATCACTAGTAGATCCTTTTCAATCGCGAATTTGGCAATTCGCTCTAGTTTGGCACGCTCAGTTACTCCACCAGTAGGGTTGGTAGGGAAATTAAGCATCAAAACTTTACAACCTGGCTCCCAAGCAGCTTCCACTCGTTCAGGATCAATCCCAAATTGGTCTTCAGCCGACGTGGCTATAGCTACAGGCTGAGCATGTGCTAATACTATACTCGGGCTGTAGGAGACATAGCATGGCTCATGATAAAGGACCTTATCGCCTGGGTTGAGTACAGCGCGAAGTGCAATATCTAGCGCTTCGGAAACTCCGACCGAGACGAGCACGTCACTCTCGGGATGGTAGCTAATACCAAAATTATTTTCTACATAGCTACTAATTTCTCGGCGTAACCTAATCAGGCCTAGATTATCAGTGTAACTAGTCCTGCCCTTTTCTAGCGAAAAGATGGCGGCTTCACGGATGTGCCAGGGCGTGACAAAGTCAGGCTCCCCGATACCCAAAGAGATTGCTTGAGGCATGGCAGCGACGATAGCAAAGAAATCGCGAATACCAGACCTGGGCAAACCAACGACGTGGTCTGCCACAAAATGTTGACCTTTATCACTCATTACGGACTAACTGAGGGTTTGTCCTCACCATCGGCCGGCGAGAGAAGAAGGTGCCCCTGTTCTTTGTAGGCACGGAGCATAAAGTGAGTGGCTGTTGAGAGCACGCCATCAACACTCGCAAGGCGCTCCGAGACAAAAGAAGCAACTTCGCGCAAATCATTACCAACCGCGATAACGAGTAAATCGTATGAGCCAGACATAAGATAGGAGGACTCCACGGCATCGAAGCGTGCTATCCTGGAAGCAAGGCGGTCAAACCCACCCTCTCTTTCGGGGCTGATTTTCACCTCTATGACAGCGCGCACGATATTTCCCTGCGCACTCTCAGGATTGAGTACGGGGCGCCAACCAAGGAGAATATCCTCAGCTTTCAGGCGTGCTAATTCGGCCTCGATCTCAGACTCAGGCAGGCCAAGCACTTGCGCCATTTGGGCAGTATCGAGGCGCTCACCTTCTAATAGCAGTTGTAGAACATTACTCATAAATACATATTAAAGAGGAATTATTACAAAAAGCAATTGTCCAAACAGGAGATTTTAAAACAGATTCTGGCTAGACTTGCTAGAATTGTATAATGGATTAAAGGTTCCTACTATGGGAGACCAAACAAGAAAAAACCATAGGACAAAGAGAAATATAGCG
>CAJWHF010000035.1 GCA_913041275.1 uncultured Opitutia bacterium | reverse complement strand
CGCGAACAATACGAGCCATGGTAAGCCATTCGACCGCACCGATAGCGAGAAATATTAGTAGAATACTCCTACCTAGTAGTACAGTTAAGAGAATTACGATTATGGTAAACGGCAAAGCGTAGAGCGTATCTATAATACGCATCATCATCGTCTCTACTCGGCCACCGTAAAAGCCCGCTATCATCCCGTATATTATACCAATAAAGAGTGCCACCGTAGTTGCAGCAAAGCCTACTCCAATTGAAATGCGTCCGCCAATTAGAGTGCGTACTAAAATATCTCGCCCTAATTCATCAGTGCCGAACCAATGCTCCCATGATGGTGGTTGTGCTCCATAGGCGAGATCAATTGTTTCTAGCGCATAAGGCACGAAAAACGGTCCGATCAGGCACGATAGAGCAACGATGGCAAACAGCCCCCCTCCTATGCGAGACATCGGATTTACGCAGAGGCGTTCCCAAGCGTCGCGACCAAGCGAACGCGCTTGCATAGCAGCTTTTTCCCGTTCCATTTTAGTCATAGCGCGTGCGAGGGTTCATCCATAACTGGACTAGGTCTACGATTAGATTTAGAATGAGAATTAGAACGGCGTAGAAAAGTACTGTGCCCATTACCATAGTACTGTCGCGGTTGAACGCTGAATTCACAAAGAAGCTGCCAAGTCCAGGTATGAAAAAGATTGTCTCGACTACGAACGACCCGCTGATGAGCCCTGCGACCGCTGGCCCTAAGTAGGCAACCACTGGGTAGAGTGCTGTGCGTAGCGCGTGCCGCAGTACGATAACTCGTCCTTTGAGGCCCTTGGCCTTAGCGGTTCGAATATAGTCCATTCGCATCACATCTAACATACCACTTCGTGATAACCGTGCGATGTAAGCCGCATAAAAGAGTCCTAGTGTTATAGTTGGCAAGACACGGTCGCCCGGATGATTCCAACCAGATGGATTGAACCAACCCAGTTCCATGCTAAAGACCAAAATTAAAATTGGCCCTAGGACAAAAGAGGGCAGGCAGATGCCGACCATAGCAAGACTCATGAGTGCACTTTCTGAAGGTTTCTGGTGTTTTATCGCGGCGATCACCCCGATTGGTGTGCCTAGCGCCAACGCGAATAATAGAGCGTAAAATCCAAGCTCTAAAGATACTGGAAAACTTTGAATGATGATCTCATCTACATCCCAGCCCGCATACTTGTAGGAAGGTCCAAAATTACCCTGCAATCGCTGGCTAATAAAGCGAAAGTATTGCTCTTGAATTGGGAGATCTAGGCCGTAGTGGGCATTTATTAGAGATTGAACTTCTTCACTTATATCCTTCTCGGTGTCGAAAGGACCACCAGGGATAAGTTGGAGCAGGATAAAAGTTGCTGTCGCGATCACCCATAGCGTAGGGATCGCTTGGAGAAGGCGTTTTATTATTAATAAGTGCATCGCTAAAGACTCCTTTTTGAACTACTGGGGACTCAAATCAAATATCAAATTCCATGTTCGACCTTGGGACTTCTTTTACCAAACTTATTGTTATGTTTGAATTCCCTATTCATGTAGTCGATTTTGAGGGTAGTCGCCAAAGTGGAGTCGTCGAGTATGGTTGCGTAACTTTGGAGCAGGGCGAGCTTGGAAAATCGTATACTCGTATTTGTGCTCCAGTTGGTAAAATTAGTAAATTAGATCGCGTTCAACATGGTATTACCGAGTCCGACGCAGAGCAAGAAGCACCTTTTACTGCTGAGTGGTCGCTATTCGCTGGTTTGCGAGAGACTGGCCTCTTTTGCGCTCATAACTCTACCGTGGAGGAGGGCTTTCTTCGCGCAGTCTGGCCCTTTCCCCGAAACTCTCCTCACTTTTTGGAATCGGGCTTACAAACTGCCACATGGGGTCCTTGGTTGGATACGCTTCATTTATATCGCCGTATTTATCCACATTTGGGCAGTTACAAGCTGGAAGACCTTGTTCAACTATTTGATCTACAAAGCCTCTTAAATAAGCATGCTGCAAGCTTGTGCTCGATGGATCGTTCCAACTATCATTGCGCACTATACGATGCCCTCGGTTCGGCGCTACTGCTACAGCGACTAGGAGAAGAACCCAGCTTACAATCAGCTAGTCAACACTGGTTTTTTATGCAAAGTGCTGCCTCCGACAATATCCATAAAGCTAGAGGACAGCAGGAACTATTATAATTTTATCATGTCCGACCTTCCAAAAATTGTTTATTTCGGTTCAGATCCAATCTGCCTTCCCGGTCTTCAATATCTCTTCGAAAAAGGGGGAGATCTTTGTGTTCTTGCAGCAGTAGTCTCGCAGCCAGACCGTCGCCAAGGGCGGGGTAAGAAACTGCAGCAAAATGCGGTCGCGGCATATGCATCGGCTCAATCGATACCGCTTCTGCAACCAGAAAAACCCGACGTTGCACTGGGTGAATGGCTGCGTAAGGAGTCCATCACTCTCGCCTTTGTAATGGCATATGGTCATTATTTGCCTATGACTGTGCGCGAAGCACCTAAGCATGGAATGCTCAATTTTCATGGCTCGGTTTTGCCTGATTATAGAGGGGCATCACCGGTGGAGACGGCGATCGCTATGGGTGATTCTGAGACTGGTGTCTGCCTTATGCAGGTTATCAAAGAATTGGATGCTGGCTCGGTCGCCGAATGCGAACATATTAAGATAGAGTCTACAGAAACTGGTACGACTCTTCGTGCGAAAGTAGGCCAAGCAGTCGTATCTTTACTTAGCCGCAACTTGAAAACCTCTCTGCATGGTGGACTTGAGTTTGACTCGCAAGACGCAGAGCGTGCTACATTTTGCCGTAAAATTTCAAAAGAAGATGGGGCACTTAATTTCTGGCAAAGCGCAACTACTATTGATGCTCGCCTACGTGCTTTCACTCCATGGCCGGGGGCTTTCTTCGAGCACGAAGGAATGAGAATTAAAGTGGGCCGCTGCTCGGTTAGAACAGAGGGCAAAACAGGTGTGCCCGGTACGGTATTAAGAGTGGGTAAAACACTCGATATTTCCACTACTGACGGCGTGCTTTGTATCCACGAACTTCAGCGCCCTAGTGGACGCCTCTTGCCCGTATCGGATTTTCTTAGAGGCTACCAGATAGTTGTTGGAGATGTGTTACCAAGTGTGCCGAGTGTGCCTCTTTTAGTGTCTAACTCAGGTGTATAAGTTGGTACTCCCGCGTCTTTTTAGCAAACTCTACTATTAAAAATGGGTATTGTATTTTTTTAGGCTAGTTTTTTGTTCTCCAGCTTTTAAATATCGGCAATAGAATCAGAGCTGCGAGCAGTAGGCCGCAGCTATGTTGCCAAAGTTTGGGCTGAAATATTTCGTGGGTGTGGACGATCGTAAGAGTTGGTTCGCTTTTTATCGCGGCATTAAAGAGCCACCCAGCACACCAAGCTACTCCAAGTAGACTAATTAAATATATACTGGTAGCTTTGCGCCCGAGCATCTTCCAAGCAGTTGCGATGGTGGCAGTATTAGTAGCAGGTCCAATAATAAGAAAGACCAGAACAGCGCCAGGTGAAAGCCCAGTTACAATGAGGGCATAAGCCATAGGTATTGAGGCTGTCGCGCAGACGTAGAGGGGTATACTAATTATTGTAGCTAATACAAATGAGCTAGTTCCATTACTCAGAGGACCAGTTAATATATTCTCAGGCATAACAGTGACTATTAGTCCTGATAGTAGGAGGCCGGCTGTAAGTGAATTTGCTAGATCAGCTGGTAGGGTGATAAAACCATAATGCAAGGCTTCCAAGAGGCTCCGTTTTTTCAGGCCAGGTTCTGGTAAGTAGCAATTATTAGTCTCATCTCTTGTATCTATCAAAGGAGTTAGTTTAGGGTCATTTGTTTGCGGTGTAGTAGCTTCTTTACAGAAAAGTTCAATTAGATAGCCCGTTAAGACGCCACAAAGGAAAGCTACAAAAACTCTTACTGCGGCGAAGATAGAGCCCAGAAGAGCGCAAGTAGCCATGATACTATCTACACCAGTTTGTGGTGTAGAACTAAGAAATGAGGCAGTCGCCCCTCGAGAGGCGCCGCTCCTGCGAAGTGCGGCTGCTACTGGTATGACCGAACAGGAACAAAGTGGAATGGGCACACCCATTAAGCTTGCTTTAACTACACTGCCCAGACCAGGAATTCCCAGACAGCGTTGGACAAGTTCGGGCTTAATTAGAACGTGTAAAGTACCTGCAAGACCGAAACCGAATAGGAGATAGGGGGCTAACTCAGTTACAAAACGCCAAGTATTAGCAAAATATATTAATAAATCAGAAAGCATAACATAATCTAAAATTCAGAGCTCAATGATCTGACGGGTGTCAAAAGTCTACTAAACTAACTCTTTTTTGTCCGCTCTAGAAAAAAGGCACCTGCGCCATCGTGACCGGTCTCCCAAGGATAACTGACTACTGAATTTCTCAATTTAAAACATTTTCCAGAAGCACTTTCTAAAAAGCGGGCCACTACTTCCTGGTTTTCGGCAGCTTCAATACTGCAAGTGCTGTAAACGACGCGCCCCCCCACCTTTACGAAGGTGGATGCGGCGACTAGCAGTTTGCTTTGAAGCTCCACGCAGGACTTGATATCTTGCTTTTGTAGGCGCCATTTTACGTCAGTGCGTCGCTGAATAACCCCAGTATTCGAGCAGGGAGCATCGAGCATAACCGCGTCGTATTCGGTCGGTAGGTTACGCTTTTCAAGAATTACTGGGCAAAGTTTAAGAAGGTCGGATTCAACGATTTCACAATTTAGATCTGGCGATTGGATTGATTCTAAATTTTCCCTTAATCGTTTGATACGCTTGCCAGGCAGGTCTACGGCTACAATTTGTCCGCAGCCATCCATTGCGTGTGACATATCGTATGCTTTACCTCCTGGGGCAGCGCAAAGATCTAGAACAGATTCCTCTGGTTGTGGGTCAAGTAGTCCAGGGGCGAGCCGAGTAGATGGATCTTTGATGTAAGCGGTCCCTTGGTTAAGTAGGGGGTGAAGATCGTTCTTCCAAGAAACTTGACTAGTGATTCTGTAAAACTGCGGCCAAGTAGTTGCCTCCAATCCATCGGGAAGAACAATTTTAGGATCGTAGATCTTAAGATACATTGGAGGTATGAGTTGATTCCATTCCAGTAGACGATTATACGTTTGAGGAAATTCCTTTCGCCAGCGAGCGACCAGCCAATCCGGGTGACTGTAATAGGCAGCCGGAGTATCGTTTTTGGTAATTAGATCGAGGGCTTCGGGTAGTTTACGTAAGACAGCATTGAGAAAACCCTGCTCAAAACGATTTACCAATGCTTTACTACGCTCTACTGCATGGTGAATAATCTTAGGAGAGCGATCGCTATCTGAATCAATTAGTTCATAAGCGGTGACTAATAGAATGGCTTCGACACTCGGCTTAGCCTTCTTGCGAAGTAGACTTTTAAGCGCAGCGCGCGTACGATGCCCGTGGCGAAGTGCGCCAAGGAATAGAGATTGGCAGGTTGCGCGGCGATTGCCTATGTTCTCCTCGTTGAGCTCCTCGAGTAACTGATCGGCCTTGCATTCGCTCCTTAAATAGGCCTCCGTCAGAATTACAGCAGCATCCCAGGCTGATGTGCTCTTTTTCGATAAGCTAAACTTAATACTTCTCATTAGTAAAAAAACAGTACACAATAAACAGCTTACGACTATTATAAGCAATCATTATGAATAAAGAGGCCATAGACGCTCTCATCGAAAAAAACCCTAAATTAGCTCCGCATCGTGCGAAGCTTGATACTATGGTACCAGGAAATTACTGCCTGCACCATAGTTGGGGTTTTGGTAAAATTGTGGACTATAACGCTGCAGACGATCGTCTGATAATTGATTTCGAGGATGGCAAAGACGGACACGCAATGGCACCTGCCTTTTGCGTAGATAAGCTTAATATCCTGAAGCCAAGCGATATTCTTGTACGCTCACGTACTGAATTAGAAGTGATCGAGGAAATGGTCAAAAAGAAGCCAGCTGACTTAATCTGCGAGATTATCGCGGCCAGTGACGATCAAGCCATGATGGCTTCTGAGATCGAACGCCTGCTCGCTCGCGTGATAGGACCGATAAAATATAAGAAGTGGTGGACCGCGACTAAAAAGCTACTTGTTAAAGATCCTAGGATTGGTGTGCCAATAAAGAAGACGGATCCCTATATCTACCGCGACGAACCAGTGAAACCAGAGCAAGAGATTCTCGAGCAGTTTCATGCCACAAAAAATTCGAAACAGAAAATTGAGCTTGGAGAAAAGCTTTACTCTCTATCCGAGAATATTTCGATTATTCGCGAAGAGATGCCTGCAATTCTCGAAGAACTGACTGAAGCGATTGCCCATGCTAAGAGTCTCAGTCAAGCAGACCGTTTGCACGGTGTCTGGGTACGTAACAATCTAGCGCGTGATCTTCATGAGGATGTAGAATCATTAGAGCCGTCTTCTGCATCCATACTTGATGCGACTAACGACTATTCTCAACTTGCGGCTGATTTACCCGCGCAATATTTTAAGCGCTACCTAGACTTAATTAGTCGCACTTACCCTGAAAAATGGCACAGCATGGTCGAAGACCTTCTGCGCAATTCGAGTGGTAAATTTACTAGTGAGTGTATTAACTTCATGCTCGAGCAAGAGATGGAGGATCGCATAAGTTACTGCCTAGACCGTTGGCTCAATGAGCAGACAATAAAGGGGCCACTTCTTTTTTGGGTGGTCAAAAATCGTGCCTCTAAGAAGTTTAGCAGTATCATTGACCCACTTGTAACTCCGCGCCTCTTGGCAGCGATGTTTTACGCGATCGACTACGAAGCTTTGCAGAATGCTAGTACACGCCGGATACCTCTGGCTGATCTTTTGAGTGATGATACCACATTAATACCGGATCTTCTCGCAGCTTCTAATGTTGAGACAGCTAATGATCTTGCGCAGACTCTCCTTCTCAATCAAGGATTTGAAGATCTGACGAAGAAGTCACTACTTGCTAGATTTATAAAACAATTTCCTTCTGTTCAAGGCTTGCTTGCTGGGCAAGTTGACGAGAATAAAGAAGAAGAAGCACTCATTGTTTCTAAGGAGAGTTTCAATAAGGCTAAGGCTGAATACGAAGAACTCATTTCAGTTAAAATACCCGAGAATAAAGTGGCGATCCAAGTCGCGCGAGATCACGGTGATCTGAAAGAAAACTCGGAATACAAAATGGCCCGTCAAGACCAAGATATTCTTCTGTCTCGCAAAAATGAACTCGAAGTGGATCTATCTCGCGCTCGTGTAACAGACTTTACTGATTCGACTGCAGAGAATGTCAGCATCGGTAGCGTCGTCGTACTTAAGGAAGGTACCACTAGTAAGAAACAGCGTTACTCGATTCTTGGTGCATGGGACAGTGATCCTAAAAATGATGTACTCTCCTACAAGACACCTCTGGCACAAGCTCTTCTAGGTAAAGAGCCTGGCGCTACTGTCACGACGAAAATTGGCGATAGTGAAGAGCAGTGGACTGTTCTAAGTATCGACCGATGGGTGGATGTTAAGTAGGTCCTAGCATTCTTAAACTCTTATTTACGAATGGGCGCTTCCTTTAAAGGAGCGCCTATTTTATTGGTAGATATATTTACTAATCCTCTTACTCTTTAATCCCCAGTCTATCGCGGATTTGGGGAGATTTTTTTAATGCTGCGAGAAACTCACTCACATCAAAGTCAGCTACTACGAAGTCATCGAAGGAGAAAGTAGGAGTTTTAGTCTGACCAGTAAGAGTCACCATATCGCTCCTATATTTCGCGCTTTTATTCACGTCTTGGATGTCTAAATCTATGCCTTGATCGCTGAAAAAGGAAAGTGCTTCGTGGCACCAAGGACAACCTGCTTTGATATATAAAATAGGTAGATTCTGATTACTCATATTTATTAATTTTTAAAGATATGTACATATTTAGGCAATATAAGTTTTGTCTATTCTACCTTTGTCTGCCCAAAGCTTGCGCATTAGATTCACTTTCATAAAGTTTTAAGAATATTACTAGATATGAGTAAATCCCACGCACCCCTGAGCGATTTTATTTCTGTAAAAGGTGCTCGTGAGCATAATCTTAAGGATATCAGCGTGGATATTCCCAGAAATCAACTAGTAGTCATTACAGGGGTTAGTGGTTCTGGTAAGTCTTCGTTAGCATTTGATACTATTTATGCGGAAGGCTATCGTAAATACATCGATAGTCTCTCGACTAAGGCGCGTATGGTACTCGAGCAAATTCCGCGGCCAGATGTCGACTATATTCAAGGACTTTCACCGGTTATCGCATTAGAACAACGCTCTTCTGCCGGCGGTAATCCTCGAAGTACCGTAGCGACTGTGACCGAGATAGCAGATTTTGCGCGTGTGCTCTGGGCTGTCTGCGGCACACCATATTGTCCAAAAGATGGAGGGATTATCCAGCGCCGTTCAATGGACGATTGTTTGACTCGTATTTTCAGCGAACCGAAAGGTAGCCGTCTTATGGTATTGGCTCCTTGGATGACAGCTAAGCCTGCCATACTTCGTGAAGAACTCCCGCGCTTACAACAACGCGGTTTCCAACGTGTGAGACTTAACGGTAAAATACTACGACTTGATGAACCGGATCTGATCGACTCAAAAGCTCCCTCTATTATTGCTGAAATTGTCGTCGACCGCTTAGTACTAGAGCCCGACCAGCGTAGTCGCTTAGCCGATTCGCTCGATCTTGCTTTTAGTGAGGGCGAAGACCGTGCAGTAATACTAATTGAAGACGGGGATAACTGGCGCGATCTACGACTAAGTAACCGTCTTGCTTGTGTTATATGCGGAGAGGTCTATGAGCGCGTTACGCCCAGGCACTTTTCTTGGAATCACGCCGAGGGTGCTTGCCCAGAATGCGGCGGCCTAGGAGAGACTTTACAATTTCAAGCCGAACTTGTAGTGCCCGATCCTAGTTTGAGTGTCAAAAAGGGTGCGATTAAACCGTGGCGCCTAGGTTCGAAGCAAATGATAATTAGGCACAATGCGATACTCAAGCAGCTAGCGGAGCAATTACCCTTTGATCCTAATTTGCCTTGGGATGAACTCGAACCAGATATTCGCGACCAAATTGTGCATGGTACAGGCGAGCGACTTTTTAGTTTTAAGCTAAAAGGTGGGAATTCTAAGCCTGCCTTAATGCAATTCGAAGGTGTCTTAGCAGACCTTGAGAATATCCGCCGGACTACTTCTAGCGATGGCTTACGAGCTCGCCTCATGGCCTATCAAACCAGTAGCTTATGTGAGAGCTGCCAAGGTCACCGCCTCCAAAAGGCTAGTCTTAGTGTCCTAATAAAAGGCAAATCTATAACGGATCTACTCGAGATGTCATTACAGTCAGCTCAGACTTTTGTGGAGTCACTAGAAGAAGACCCTGAATACGCTCCAGTAAGTGATGCCATCCGCGCACTTGGCTCGCGACTTTCCTTTCTCAACGAAGTCGGACTTAGCTATCTGACTCTGAACCGCGCCTATTCTAGTCTAAGTGGAGGGGAGGCGCAGCGCGTCCGATTGGCTACACAACTTGGTATGTCGCTCGTGGGGGTAGTCTACTTGCTCGACGAGCCAAGTATTGGGCTTCATCCGGTCGATAATCGCCGCCTAATCCAAACTTTAACACAATTACGTGAACGGGGTAACTCCGTCGTTGTAGTAGAGCATGATGCAGAGACTATGCTCGCAGCAGATCATTTGATCGAGCTAGGGCCAGCCGCAGGCACTGAAGGAGGTGAGCTAATTTATCAAGGTACGCCAGTTAATTCTTTTAGTGAAAATCAGAGTCGCTCCGGCAAGTTTCTAAGCGGTGAATCACGCATTAAAAAAGGTGCAAAAACCCTAGTGCCAAAAGTAGATTGGCTAAGCATCGAAGGAGCCGGCGAAAATAATCTTAAAAATATCGATGTACGTTTTCCTGTGGGATTACTCACTGTGGTCTGTGGTATTTCCGGTTCTGGAAAGAGTACGCTGGTCAATGACATCTTGGCTAAATCTGCAGCCTTTAAACTCAATCGTGCGAAGACCATACCAGGAAAGCACAAAAAGATTACCGGGCTGGATAATTTCCTCTCTGTCATACAAGTAGACCAGTCACCAATAGGGCGCAGTCCACGTTCTAACCCTGCCACCTTTACTAAGCTCTTTGATCAGCTACGAGATCTTTTTGCGAAATGCTCAATTGCGAAGATACGAGGATATAAGCGTAACCGATTTAGTTTCAATGTAAGCGGTGGTCGCTGCGAGCGCTGTAAAGGCGATGGGGTGATTAAGCTAGATATGCAGTTCATGGCTGATGTCTACAGCGAATGCCCTAGTTGTAATGGCCGCCGATATAATAGAGAGACCCTCGATGTACGTTTTAAAGGACACAGTATTGCTGATGTCCTAGAAATGAGTGTGGATGAAGCGCTCACAGTATTCGGTAAGCAGCCGCGTATTGCCGAAAAGTTACAAACCTTGGCAGAGGTTGGCCTCGGATACATTAAGCTTGGTCAGCCAGCTACCACAGTCTCCGGCGGTGAAGCTCAGCGAATTAAGCTCTCATTGGAGCTCAGTAAGCGGCAACAAGGTCAGACACTTTACATCCTTGATGAGCCAACCACGGGTCTTCACTGGTTGGACGTTCAACGCTTAATGGACCTTCTGTTTAAATTACGAGATGCTGGGAATACTATTCTTATTATTGAGCATGACCTCGACGTTATTCGTCTGGCGGATTGGATTGTAGAGTTAGGCCCTGAAGGCGGAGTTGGTGGGGGTAATCTACTTTACGAAGGGGAGGGCATCACGTTTTTACAAGGCGAAGGCACGCCCACTCAAGCTGTGTTGTAACAATTTTCCTTTAGGCGCGTTTTGTTATTTGAGGGGAAGCTTATATTTTTTAAAATAGAAGTTTTAATTAACTACTCTAAGTCGAAAAAACTTTTTATCTTCGATCTCCTCTATATGCGGAGATGTTTGTAAGTTCAAATCAGTCCAATTCATTAGATCGTAAGAGCTTTGTATTATCAAATCCTCACTATCTTCAAAATTAAGTTGAATGCCTGTAGCGGTTTCTGGGGTTATCAATGATAATGTGGCGTCTGGTAATCTGCGATAATTTGCAGTTATTCGGGCATCTGAATTACCCATAATGAACTCAGTATTTTTTGATTTTTCGTTCTCGAATAAACCTAAGTTTCCACTCGGATAGCTTAGTGTATTTTTGGCTCCTCCGCTGTCCTCATAGTGAACTTCACTAGAAGAGGTCCATCCACTAAAGTATTCTTTGTTCATAGCGTCTGCTTGTCTCGAGGAAATATCTACACGTGTTCCTTCTTCAAAATAACCCACTACAATAACTTCACCATCTACCTCCAAACTAAGTTGAAAATTATGAGGTGTGTTCCGATCTTGAGCAAAAGCCCAATCATAAAACATTTGGCTATTGTATATGTGGTGTCTGGGTTTATGGCCTTGATTGATATAAGTAGTAAATTTTGTGTGGATGCCATCTTCTGTCATCAGATCGTAGGCTTGTGCAGAACTAGCAATTCGAACGGTAGTGTCATTTTTCCCATGAAAAATCCAGTAGGGAATGTGATTCCACGGGGCCATGTTGTTTGGGTA
>CAJWHF010000034.1 GCA_913041275.1 uncultured Opitutia bacterium | reverse complement strand
CCGGCTCTCCGAGTACATTATAGCTATTCGAGCGCGCACGTATCTTAAAAGTATCTGAGCGTGGTGCGAGCATCGGGCCGATTCCAGTCATCACGTCTGCCTGCGTTAAGAAACCCGGCGAGAAGTGATCGATGTCAATCGGTGTTCCGGTCAATGCGGATTCGTTGCCTTCCAGTTCCCAGTCGTGATACCACTCTTGTCTTCCACTCGGTGCCATGGCTGTTTCGATAGCCTGCTCTAGGATGCTTTCCCCTGTCAGTGGATCAGGAGATAGAAATTCCTTCATTGATTCGAAGGGGTGGCCTCGGTCGATAATTTGATCGACCACCGACTCGGCTAGGTCGGTGAGTTGCTCCCCTGTTAAGCGACGTGCTCCGTGCCGGTAAAAGGCGGAAGGTGCAACGGGAGAAGTCTGCTCAAATTCTGGCGTTTTAGGAGCTTCATAAGTTTCGACTAGTGAATGTGAAAATCTGGCAAACATACGTTCTTTAGATGCGTTGCCTACGGTAAGTGTCGATAAGTTCGAAGTGTCCTCTTCTGGATAATCTAAATAGGAATAGTCGCGGATGCGCAGAGAGCCGAGCGCAGCTTTCCATGCGGCGGCGGAGGTCGAGTTAATATTAAATCGGTTCTTGACCATGAAATGTGCTGCAGGTTGGCGTGCTACGGTAGCATCTACTAAATTCTCACTTTGCCAGTTGAGTATCTTGTTACTGCCGTCCTCTAGGTCGTAATTGACCAACACCGGATTGGGTGCCCCTGCATTGGCTTTGAAGTCGTCTACTTTGTCACTTCGGCTGATACCTGAAAAATAATAGCGGTCGAACCATTCCAATGTGTTAGTGATACCTTCACTTCCCCAGCTGTTACCAACTTGAAAGGGGCGTTCATTGTGAAAGTAAAGATGTTGAAGTGAAGCCAGAGAGAGCACGCGTTCTCTGGGCAGTTCAAATAGTGGGGCGTCCTGCCAGAGCTTGTAAAATTTACTGTCAGAGTTGCCTCCACCAATACTGCGATCAAGTAGGCGCTCGAAACGATCTGAATTGATCGTATTTTCATCAGCTCCAAATCGTTCGTGAATGCTCTCAGGTCTTGGCAAATTTAAAGCTGCTAAACCATCAACCACAGGCACGTAAGGACTACCTGATTCATTTTCGGGTTCGTTATTTGAATACCAATCATTAAAAAAAGTTGGTTTTGGATTTCGTGGGTCGTGATCAAAGAGCCAAAGCCCGCGAAAATATTCAAAATCATCAATTGATTGGTGAGGGCCGCGAAGTAAGAAGTGGTATCCAAATGTCATACTTGCGTGAGTGTTTCCATATCCGGATGGCCGAGTGTTAAACGGTAGATATTTGAATCCATCAAGCTCAGTTAACAGCACTCTGGAGTTTGTCGATACAGCATAAACTCTGACCCGCAAGGTGTGTTCTTCTGTGCTTTCGTGGCGTAAGTTCCCAGGGAAACGAGGCTCACCCGTATCAATGCCAGAGGGTTTGTCGTTAGCATTTTTTTTGCCTAAAGTATATTTGTTTTCTTTCCATTTCTTCTGGTCGGTTAGTATCGATTGATAAGGTGATTTGACTGGATCTGTAGTTCGCTCGATACCGACCCAATTCTTTGATCTGCCCGGTAGCCATGGTTCCGTTCTGTCGTTAATCAGTCTAATGGTTAAAGCGTCGCCATTTGTCGGATCTCCCATCAGTGCTTGTAGATCTATTGGCTGACTGACTGTGTTACTCGTTGGGTTGACTCTAGAAATTGTTACTGCCGGGAATCCTACTATATCTAATTCCAAATCTACGGGATCGCCTCTTTCATTTTCCATCCTAAGTGTGTGAGTGTATGGATTCCAGAATTCGCAAAAGAATCTAGCTCGAAGGATAAAGTTAGGATGTTGGCCAACAGGTTGTTCAGAGGATAACGTGAATGCGATCATCATATTCGAGAGAATAGGAAAAATA
This sequence comes from uncultured Opitutia bacterium, assembly GCA_913041275.1. GTDB lineage: Bacteria > Verrucomicrobiota > Verrucomicrobiia > Opitutales > Coraliomargaritaceae > Thalassobacterium. Next base: position 10,543 of record CAJWHF010000034.1, on the reverse strand, counting down.
GGTGTCGCGATATCTCCCTCTTTAAGATTTTGGTACGCGTCCAAGCCTTGAATATTGGTAAAAAGCCTCAATCCGCCCTCGTCAGCGTGCTCTTCTCCATATTTCAAATATTCCTCAAGCCCATCTCCGAGCAAGCGAGGGAAGAGCGAGAGATCTTTCATCAATCCGCTACCACTTTCCGTGGCGGGTAAGACATTAGCTAATACTCCATAGCTGGCAGGTGTGAAAACATGGCAAGCTGCCTCGCCTTCAATATCTGCTAAAGCACTAGAGCCCAAAAATTCTAAACCTGAAGAGAGCGAGCTAATCTTGCTCAAGCTTTCTGCTTTATCAAAAGTAAACCGGTCGTAGCCACTAATAACTTCCTCGAGTCCGTGAACAGCAGCTAGCTGCAACTGAAGAGCAACTGTTTGATCCTCACCATAAAAACTTGGCGCCTCTCTAGCGTGCAGTGGGACCGTCCCGAGGCTAGCCTTTACGCCTTCGTCGCTAACCCACCAAGCAATTTCGCCAAGAGTGTCACCATTTTTCTCGGCGATTTGCAGGACAGGGGCTGAAACATGCTGATCTGGGTCGCTAGTGACTGAACCAGCGCCGACCAACTCGATATACTTGCCATCGGCAGGAGCTTCTTGATTCTGCCACGAGGTCATCCACCGGGGTGGGTTCGTCGGGTTAGCGGTATCCCATATGCCGGTCCAATAAGGGGGAGGGTTAGCTATATTTTCACCCAAAATCTCGGCCCTTGCAGTAACTCTATTGTCAGGGCCCGCGTAGCGCTGCAGGTCCCCAATGGCGAGCATTAGTCCTAGACGGGCATTTTCCTTAGCTAAGAGTTGCTGCAGGCTAGTCTGCGCAGAGCGTAGCTCGACTTGCACCAAAAGGCTAAGCGAGAGCAGTAGCATTAAGACAAAGGACATTAAAGTCAGAGAAATTACTAGCGCAAAGCCCTCATTGCCCCGATCACTTCCAGAAGCCACATGCGAGCATCTATTCGGCGAGAATTGGGGTGAGCCAATAAACTCGCTAGATTGATACCTATTACTAAAAAAGCTCATCTAAAAAAATTAATTTTCTTAGTGTATCGATACATTACTCAGAGGAAAGCAGATAGTGTACTAAGAGCCGATCTTCGGTTAATAGCACCCCGAAAATGTTCTATATTCTTCTCAATTCGGATTAAGTACGCTTCTAGAACGCCCTGAAATGGCCCTCAAGCTCGCTATTTGTATCCTAGCTCTCGTAAAAATTTTATCTCATCGCGGAGCCCAATAAGTTAGTAAATTCGTTTGCATGCTCAGGCTCCTAACCTTCAAGTCGTATTAATACTTATAAATTGCTATGTCCCAAGCCACCACTGACGCACCCGAAGGCATTCTCTTAGTTGATAAGCCACAAGGCATCACATCTCACGATGTGGTAGCCAAGATGCGCCGTATCTTTCATATTAAGAAGGTAGGTCACGCCGGCACCCTCGACCCGATGGCCACGGGACTCCTCCTTATTCTAATCGGGAAAGCGACCAAGGCATCACAGTATTTAATGAGTATGGATAAGGAATACACTGGCACCATACGCCTTGGCCAAATTACTGATTCGCAGGACGCTGATGGAGAGATGCTCGAGGAGCGCGACGTGCCAGAGTTATCAAGGGAGGATATCCTTGCTGAGATGAAGACTTTTATGGGCGACCAGTACCAAACCCCACCGATGTTTTCCGCTAAGAAGATAAATGGGCAGAAGCTTTACAAGCTCGCTCGCCAAGGTAAGACGGTCGAACGTGAACCCCGCGTGATCCACATAAGTAGCTTCGAGTTAACAGACTTTGTTCTTCCCGAACTTTCTTTTCTTGTTGGGACAAGTAAAGGGGCATATGTCCGAACTATCGCACACGATTTAGGCGAGCGCTTTGGTTGCGGCGGACATCTCAATGAACTACGTCGTACAGCCGTAGGCCAATTTAGAGTAGAGAAATCCTCCACAATCGGATCACTTGAAACCATGTCACCATCGAGCTTACGCAAGAAATTAATCCCTATAATTCAAGCAGTGCCTTCCCACGCGCTATAGATTTCCCCGTGAACTTTCCTGCGAGTATAGATGACTTTCCTGCTCCCTCTGAGCTGAAAGATCCTTTGCACCTAGCCATTGGGATTTTCGATGGCGTCCATTTAGGGCACAAGGCCGTAATTTCTCCTTCAGTCATCAATGCAAGGCGTTGTAATGGGGTCTCTGGGGTACTTACCTTCGATCCACACCCGAGCCATTTGTTCCGACCTAACAATCCCACGCCTTTGATCATGCCGATCCGCGCAAAGACCGCCATACTCCACGAAATAGGGGTCGATTGCGTCATTCGTAAGCACTTCGATACTGCCTTTGCTTCGATTCCAGCCAAAAGCTTCCTCGCAAGGCTAAAAAAAACACTGCCTTCATTAACATCTATTTATGTAGGGGAGAACTTTCGCTTTGGCCAAAATCGGGAAGGTGATGTCGCCACACTTATCAAATCCAGCCATGAGCTAGACCTTGGTGTCTTCAGCGCAGAACGGATCAAGCACAAACGAGAGCCGATCAGCAGCACCCGTATTCGTAAAAAGCTGGAAGCGGGAGAAATCACCGAGGTTAATGATTTACTAGGTCACAATTATAAGATCCGAGCACAAATTGTAGATGGGGCCAAATTAGGACGAAAAATCGGTTTTCCTACTCTTAATCTTCCCTGGCAACCAGAGTGTAAACCGCGCTTCGGCGTTTACTTTGTGCGTTTCGGAGAAGAGGGCACTACCGATCGTCATGCCGCGATCGCTAACTACGGCGTTAGGCCGACCGTAGCAGATGTTACACAAGAGCCGATTCTTGAAATTCACGCCTTAAATGGCACCACTCTTGTAGCTGGGGATACCGTTAATGTAGAGTGGCTTCATTTTATCCGTCCTGAGCAAAAATTTAATAAAATTGAAGACCTGAAAGCACAAATCGTCAAAGATTGTGCGAGCGCACGCAAAATGGACCGATGACACGCAATCGCCATAAATTCATGCGGGCACCTATCCAAACTAAATACAAGATCATGGGAGGGCAAAGGCGCTCTATCCAAATAGCGACTAAGCGCGATGCCTGAACGTGTCATAGAATTCACCGTCCCAGACGGATCGGAGGTAATGCGCGCAGATAAAGTATTTGCCGCGCAGTTCGACGACGTTAGTCGCGCACGCTTGCAACGCGCCTTCGAGGCGGGACAAGTAAGCTTCGACGGGGCGACTATCGACAAGCGCTTCAAGATTACCCGCGCAGGTACTCTTCGTGCGACTCTCAAAGAGGCAAACTTCAACTCATCTCCTAAAGCCGTCGATATCCCACTAAATGTTATCTACGAAGACGCCTCTATGCTAGTACTCAACAAAGCCTCCGGTATGGTCACTCACCCAGGCAGCGGTACAGGCGAGAATACCCTCGTGCATGCCTTACTTCACCACTGCGGTGAAAACTTGAGTCGAATCGGCGCGCCAGACCGTCCTGGAATCGTACATCGCTTAGACAAGGAGACCAGTGGACTAATCGTCGTGGCTAAGAATGACGGCGCCCACCACAAGCTAGCGACAGCTTTTAGTGAGCGAAAGACATACAAGCGTTATGCCGCGCTGGTTATGGGCGCTCCCAGATTAAGTCGAGGGACAATAAAGGATCCGATTGGCCGCCACCCCGTTACACGAACTCGCATGGCAGTCGTTTCTAGAGGCAAACCTGCGCATACCGACTGGCAAGTCGAAGCGCGCTATGGCCAAGCTGCCGCGCTCATCTCTTGCGTGATCCATACCGGCCGAACCCACCAAATCCGAGTTCATCTGAGCGAACTACGTTTTCCTCTCTTAGGCGACTGCACTTACGGATTTAAGCCCGGCCGGTTAAAAACTATTCACGTGCCCCGCATCATGCTACACGCCACGGAACTGCGAATACAACACCCCGATCGGGATGAATTAATGGAATTTAAAGCGCCATTGCCTGCAGACTTTAAAGAGATTGTAAGCCAACTAGAAACATAGTGTCGCAGCGGGTCGCAGCTCTAAATTTGGAATTGTAAGAGGCTACCTCAGCCTTTCACGACTCCTCAGATTATCTTTGGAAGAGCTCTATTGCTGCAATGCTCTCTGGCACCACCCAAGCAAAAAGGAGAATTAAAAAGACCGCCACACAAGTCCAGAGAGCTCCGTATTGCCTCCGGGGAGAGGCAAAACGCTTAAAGCTGCGACTTTTTCCTGATGATTGTGAAAGATAGCTGCCCAAATCAGCGTGAGCAATTTTGCCACTTTTACGCTCTGGGGGGAGCTTAAAGGCCCCTGCTTTTTGGGAGCGCTTGTAGCGCCATTGATGAATAAGACGGTGCATGGATTCGATGAAGACAAAAGGTTGTCAAACGAAGTTATGGTATTCAGATTTACCGCGCGTAATCTATTTTCAATCATTAATCTTCGATCTAGCTATTAAATTTTATACCAAAAGAATTCTATGAACTGTTGTATCTTAGGAGCAGGCGCTTGGGGCACTGCGATGGCCCTACACTTAGATCGTTGCGGGCACTCCGTTACGCTCTTGCCACGCAGAATCGAACATGCGCTGGAAATCGCTTCGTCACGCGAAAACCGCGACTATTTGCCAAGCTATACGCTACCCAATCGTATTCAAATTGGATGCGAGCCAAAGCCTGCTTTAATGGAAGCGGAAGTTATATTTTTGGCTTGTCCCTCGAAGGCCTTGCGAGAGCTGTGCCAGTCAATACAGCCCCATTTAGAATCTGCTTTACAGCTGAAACTCTGCTTAACTTTGTGCAAAGGTCTAGAAATAGAGAGCTTCAAAACGCCTGCTGAAATAGTAAGCGAAGCATTGCCTGGACTTACCTGTGGCGCGCTGTCGGGACCGACTTTTGCAGGCGAAGTAGCCGAGGGAAAACCGACTGCCGTAGTCTTAGCTTTAGGCAAAAGTTGCTCAGACCCTGCCCGTTACCAAAAAGCCTTCAGCAATGCTAATTTACGCGCCTATATTTCTGAAGACGTACGTGGAACAGAATTAGGCGGTACTCTTAAAAATATCTATGCCATCGGAGCCGGCCTTTGCGATGGCCTAAAAATGGGCGATAACGCGAAAGCAGCACTACTAACACGAAGCTTAAGCGAAATGCTAGGGCTCGGCGTAGCGCTTGGTGGAAAAAATGAAACCTTCTTCGGCTTAAGCGGGTTTGGCGACCTAGTGGCAACATGCTCTGGGGATTGGAGCCGTAACAGAACTTTCGGCGCACGCGTGGGCCTAGGCGAGCCCCCCCAAGCGATTATTGATAGTCAAAAATCCATAGTTGAAGGCTACCGTATGAGCAAGTGCCTCAAGGAAATTTGTAACAAAAAAAATGTGAATGCGCCCATACTTGAGGTCATTTATTCTATACTTTATGAAGGACTTGACCCCCTGGTTGCCATGCAACAACTCATGACCCGTGACTTAAGGAGCGAATAATTCAAAATGCCAAAAAAGCTTTGCAAAGTAAAAAACTCTAAAATTCATGGGAGCGGCATGTATGCGATTGCTGATATCGAAGCTGAGGCAGATATCATCGAATACACGGGGGAGAAAATCACAAAAAAAGAATCAACCAGACGTGCGCTTGAATGGGAAGAACACGCACGTGAGACAGGGGAAGGACTCGTTTATATATTCGAGTTAGATGATAAATACGACATCGATGGCCGCTTGGGCAATAACCCTGCGCGTTATATGAATCACTCTTGCGACCCAAACTGCGAGGCAATTAATAGAGAGGGCGAGATATGGATTGTTGCAGTTCAAGATATCCACAAAGGCGAAGAACTAGTCTATGACTATGGCTACGATATGGAGCACTTTTTAGACCATCCTTGCCTTTGCGGCTCTAAAAACTGCATCGGCTATATCGTGCGAGAGGACCAACGCAATAAAGTAAAAAAGTTGCTTAACAATAAAAAGAAAAAGGGCAGGAAAAAGAATTAGCAGTGAGCTTCTTGCTTTTCTGCCAGCTCGACTTAGGGGTGTACCAATCTTATTCGCCAGATTACATATGGTCACTTTTTTAATTCATAGGTCAAGGTATGGCCTTCATGTTTAATTGTCACATGGTTCGCGCCGTCGGCGAGCTCGCTAGCTTCTGTACGACCTATAATTTGCGCATTGATACCAAATGATTTGCTTAGAGAAATAATGGAAGCAGCGGCTTTAGCTTCACAGTAAATCTCCATACGGTGTCCCATGTTGTAGACTCGGAACATCTCTTCATCGCTCGTTCCGCTAGCCTTTTGGATCGCCTTGAAGATCGCCGGTACCGGCATAAAGTTATCCTTTATATGATGAACTCCGCTCCCAAAGCGAATGCACTTAGTTTGGCCTCCCCCTGAGCAATGCACCATTCCATAAATACTATCTCTACTGGAGCTTAATAGCTTCTTGATTACAGGCGCATAGGTACGAGTAGGGCTAAGCAGCGCTTCTCCAACACTCATTTCGGAGCCAGGGAGTGGATCATCCATCTTGTAAGGTCCGCAATACAGGAATTGCTTCTCTGTGGCTGGATCAGCTGTTTCAGGATATTTCTCTAGGTAGTAAGGACAGAGTAAGTCGTGGCGCGCGCTAGTTAGCCCGTTGCTGCCAATCCCTGAGTTCTCAGAGGATTCATAGCTAGCCCGCCCCGAAGAAGCCAGACCGACAATCGTGAGGCCCGGCTTGATCTCAGCATTGTCGATTACATCCGTACGATCCATAAGCACGACGGCACAAGAATCAACCGTTACAGTGCTAGTTAAGTCCCCAACGTCAGCGGTTTCGCCACCGCCACTATGCACACCCACACCATGCTCACGTAGGCTCGCCAGGAAGTCTTCCGTTCCAGAAATAAGCTGGCCAAGCGCCTCACCTGTTATGGCTCGTGCGTTACGGTTAACCGTGCTTGAAATTAGAATACCATCGACCGCGCCGACACAGAGCAAGTCATCGATGTTCATAACAAGGCTATCTTGGGCGGTCTTGCGAAATGCAGAGGGATCACCAGTCTCCTTGTAGTGAATGTAAGCAAGAGTGCTTTTAGTGCCCGAACCGTCAGAGTGGATGATATTACACTTGTCCGATTTGCCCGTTAGAATATCGCTACCTATTTTGCAAAAGGCGCCTGGGAAGACGCCGTGGTCCAAGTGGTCAACGACGGCATGAACTTCAGATTTTGAAGAAGAAACTCCGCGTTGGGCATAGCGATCAAGAGGCTGGTTCATAGTATAAAGTCGGTATAGTTTATTAGTATGGGCACTAGGCTACGGATTTGAAAACTGTTAATTTACTAATTTAGAAAATCAAATAACCGTAGCTTCAGGATCTTGTAGTTCCGCAATTTTGGCCATAATGCGCCGACTCGCCTCCAAATAACGCTCCGGGTGAGACTTGCCAGGATCGATCTCGTCTGGATACATGGGTTCGCCGTATGCGACATGAATACGACCGCCTATTTTTGGATACTTATCGCTACGTCCGAAGGCCTCATAGGTTCCAAATAGGCGAGTTGGTATAACGGTTGCTCCAGATCTACAAGCTATCATGCCCGCTCCTGCTTTGGGTTCTGCAAGTTGGCCGTTTGAAGAGCGAGTGCCTTCTGGATAAATGGCAACCGCACCCTGGGCCTTTAAACTATTGAAGATTGCCTTTAAAGATTTGATCTCGGCATTTTCTCGGGCCACTGGTATAGTGCCGATTGCTAAGAGGCCTTTTCCAAATAGCCCCCTAAAGAGAGTGTCTCGTGCAAAATAATTAATTTGTCGCCCCAGGCATGCGCCAATAGCAGGCGGATCGTAATAGCTTACATGATTGGCTGCAAAAATAACAGGGCCACTAGAAGGCACATTGCTAAGTCCACTCTGCGAGAACTTGTAGAGTGTACTAAAGTACCAAGCTGCCATTCTTCGGACGGCTTCGTAAAGCTTCGGTTTCGGTATAGAGGACATTGTAAATGGCACTACGCGTATGCTAGATTTGCTTATCCGCAGTTATTAGATTCCCAATTTTTTCGATCACTTCATTAAGGGTTAGCGGGGCGGTATCTATTTGTGTCGCGCCCTTGGGGCAGATCAAAGGTGCAGTCTTGCGTGACCTGTCCATTTCATCTCGGGTTGCAATAGCATCGGTTTGCCCTTCTTTGGCCCGGCGAGCGGCGCAGGTAGCTTCGTCGGCGTGAAGAAAAAATCGGTAGTCCGCATCAGGAAAAATTACAGATCCAATGTCGCGCCCTTCCATAATAAGGCCGCTATAACCGTATTCTCGGGCGATTTCTGCTTGGCCGCGCTGGTATTCGAAAAGATAGTCACGTAATGCCGGTAAAGCTGCAAATTTCGAAACATCCTCATTTACTTTGGTCGAACGGATTTCGGCGTCGGCTGGCACTGTGCCGTTGATACTTAGCTTGGCACTGCGCCCGTCAAGCCGTGTGTCGAGCTGCAATTCCGCTAGTTGTTTAGCTAAGGCGCCAACCTGTTGAGGGTCCGCTTCGGCTTGATGCAAGGCATAACAAAGTGTACGGTAGTGCGCACCTGTGTCGACGTGCATCAGCCCGAATCGCTCGGCTAGGCCGCGAGCAGTGGACGATTTTCCGACAGCAGCGCCGCCATCTAAAGCAATAACTATAAACATATTCGAGCTAGGCATCTCGGAAAGATTCAAGAACATTGAAAAAGTCGGGAAAGGTTTTAGCAGAGCAGTTAGGGTCTTTAATAGCGAGCCAAGGTTTTCCATCTCCGAGTAAGTCGTAGCTACCAAGCACTGCAAAACTCATAGCGAATCGGTGGTCTTGGTAGGTCTCGACTGTTAGCAAATTTCCCGCCTCACGAGCTTGAAGCGCGCGAGCGCGAAGCTCCCTTGGCTTAGGCCCTATTGTAAGCGTCCCTTCTTCTTCTTTGACTAGTTGTCCCAACTTGGAGAGCTCTTGCGCCATCCCTTTTATCCGGTCAGTTTCCTGATAACGAGTATGGCCGATTCCCGTAATAGATACGGACTCCCCGAGGAGTGGGGATATAGCTGCATAGGTAAGGAATGTATCTGAAATATGACTAAAGTCGATCTCCCGGTGGCCTTTCTGAATCTCATTAGGAAATTTGCAAGAAACAAGCCATTCATCTTCTTTCGCATTCAAGCACAAGCCATGGTAGGACAATACATCGATGAAGAGCGCATCTCCCTGCAGGGGCTTCTGACTAAGATTTGGGATACGCAGTAATCCCCCCTGAATAAGGGTAAGAGCAAAGAAATAGCTAGCCGCTGAAAGGTCGGGCTCAATAGCGTAATTACCAGATTTCGGAGCAGAATAGCGTGTGGCGGGTAGCGCATACTCGCCCGCTTGGCTGATATCGGCTGAGGCGGCGCCGAATGATTGGAGTAATCCAATAGTTAGCGCGACATAATGCTGCCGCACATCGGGACTAGTTAACTTAACCGGACCACCCAAAGGAGCGGATAGAAGCAATGCGGAAAGTATCTGGCTGCTAGCACGAGCATCGACCAAAGCTTCGCCACCTTGATAGCCCTTCGCTATTAATGTAAAAGGGAAATGGTCACGCTTTTTATGGAATTCGAATTCTGCAGCACCTAGGTCAATAAGTGCCTTCAACAGCCCAGATATGGGGCGCTCTCGCATGGCAGGATCCCCATCAAAATGATAGATACCTCCGGCCTTTGAGGCGACAAAGGCCGTAAGAAACCGCGCGGCTGTACCCGCATTTCCGACATCTATAATTGCTTCGCCATTGGGGATCGCTCCGTCCAAGCCATCAATTTCTATCGTTAAGGCCGCTTCATTGGTCACAAATTTAAAACCTAGATCGCCAAGAGCGGTTAACATAATCTTTGTATCGCGACTAAATAGAGCCCCGTCTAATCGCGTCTGACCCGCAGACAGCGCGGCGAGAATCAGCGCTCTGTTAGTAATGCTTTTTGAGCCTGGCAAAGCAAGCGTAGCGTCGATTTTTCCGCGTATAGGTGGTATAGGCAATGGGTCGAGCATCTTCAAAAACTATATTACAAAAGAATGACTAAAGTTGATCACGAAAGCGCTTGCCACGCTCAAGGCGAGCCAGAACACCGGCACTATCTTTATTAAGTAGAGAAGTTTTTAAGGCTTGGAGCTCCCCTTGAAAGCCATCAACAGCCCGCAGTACATCTTCGCGATTGTGTTCTAATATTTGCTTCCATAAATCAGGATCCCCAGAAGCAACCCGTGTTGTGTCACGAAGCCCTCCGCCAGCTAGCTGCTGCCATCCAACTTCTTTCTCGAGAAGGTAGCTACATAAAATGGTCGCGAGTAAGTGCGGCAGGTGACTAATATGAGCTACTATCTCATCATGCTTCTCCGGGGAAGTCGTCACTACTTGCATTCCAATTGATTCCCAAAGTTGATGTATTTGTACAATCTGTGCGTTTTGCGCATCTTCTCCCGGGGTGAGGATGCAGGCGGCTCCTTGAAATAAGTCCGCGCGGGCATGCGACA
>CAJWHF010000033.1 GCA_913041275.1 uncultured Opitutia bacterium | reverse complement strand
CGATTTTCCTAAGCAATTAAGCGCGGAATGGTTGGCTAGGTTTGTCACTGTAAATATGCCTAAAGAGCTCGAGCAGGCACGCCATACATTACCTCTCATATGCTAGGAACATGAGTAAGACAAACGATCGTAGCGCCCCATCCTCCTTCGTCCTGACCTGCGAGTTCAAAGCTTAACACTCGGCGATCTTCTTTTAAGAGCGAGTGCACTGTTTCGCGCAAAGTACCGATGCCTTTGCCGTGAATGATACGAATTCGTATAATGTTTTTTTCAAGGCAAAGCCCAATATAATCAGGAATCAGCTCGCCCAGTTCATTTGGAAGGAATGTATGTAGATCCAGCTCATTGCTAATTTGATATCTAACAGGTTCTTCGGGATTCTCTTGGTCCATAATTCAATTTTTAAAGTGGTCACCTGTTGATTTAGATACACCATAAAAGGTCACAGTCATTCATTCCTTGTGTCAGCATAGTATTAAGAATATGTAAGTAGTAGGCTGCCTCAGCCGATTTGTAAATATGTCTAAGGTGCACAAATTATACCCCTTTGCGTTTCTTATACTTGCTGGAACGGGGATATACTTTTTTGGCGCACACTATTTAAATTGGTTTCCCAAGGAAAAAATAATTACGAATAAAACTCTAAGCTTCGCCCATAAAGTATCCTCTCCATGGCTTGAAGCAGATAAAGATTATCTAGGCACAACCCTAGCATCGGTTCCTGAAGAATTTAGCCTAGAAAAAAACAGCAATAGACAAGCTAAAGATCGAGGTAAATTAACACTTTCCTCGAACGCAATCAGTGTTCCATTTCCTCAGAATGAAGGTGATTCTTACAAATGGTCCCCTTTAGATAGCTACACTATAGAAGGAACTGTTGATTCCATTTCGCGAAATACTGATTCTAAATCATTCGGAGTAAATTTAAAAAAAGACTTAGGTCGCTTTATTTATTATGATAATTCAGCGCGTGCAGGGGCGATTGTATTCTTTAATAATCGAGAGGATGTCCACCGATTTAGTCAAAGTGCAGACAACAAAAACGAATGGTCTATCGAAGAGATACCTTATCATGACGTAGTCTGCGCAAGCGCTGGGACTACGTATCCGATGCTTGCAACAAGTAGCGGATACCCTCGTCGTTCAAAGCAGATGATTCAAGCCGCTAGTAATATAGCCAGCGGGACTCCACTCAGCTCTTCCAGCGATTTTCAGAGCAAGCCAGACGCACCTACCGTTATCTATTGTAATTTTGAGGGCGAGGTAGTGAACCAACCGCTCTGGAGCTTTTCTACTATAAATGCAGAGCCCTCAGGTCTATCTAATGATAGAGTGCTAGAAATATTAAAAGTAGTTGCTGAAGATTTCGCTCCTTTCGACGTCAATGTGACTAACGACCGCAGCGTCTATGATAGCACCCCCTCTAATAAACGTGTTATGTGTATCTCAACACCTACAGATACTGCAGCACCAGGTTCTGGAGGAGTCGCATATTTAGATAGCTTTAGAGATGATTTAGTTTGCTGGGATTTTAATCTAGACGGGGATACAATTTCCCATGAAGTAGGGCATACTTTAAACCTCGATCACCATGGTGACAGTACGCAGAGCGCGCCAGAGTATCATAACGGTCATTCCTCTGAAAGCCGCACTTGGGCGCCAATTATGGGGGCTTCTTTTAAAGGGCGCATGGTACAATGGAGTGATGGCAATTACACTTTTGCAACCAATAGTAATCAGGACGACCTTTACTTAATTACTAATTATGGACTCTCGTTCCGAGCGGACGACTACGGTAATAACACCACTTCAGGGGAAGATGTTTCTATAAGTAACATGCTCGTAACTCGCAACGGGATCATCGAAAGAAACACGGACATAGACGTTTTCAACGTAACCTACTCTTCCTTGGGCAAAGTGCAGATTGCCGGAGTAGGCACAGCAGGAGTACAATCTAACCTCGACTTAAAGCTTAGCATAGAAAATTCAGCTGGGGAAGTAATTTTTGAACAAACCAGCGATAGCACAGACGACGCACTAACCGAACTTATTTTAGAGCCGGGATCTTATCAAGTGATCGTTGAAGGAGACTCGAGCGGGAATCCCTATGGTAATCCCGCTACTGGATGGTCTTCTTACGGCAGTCTTGGTCAATATCAGCTAAGCTTTTTCCCAGACCCACTTTTTAGCGATGCTATCGAGCAGTATAGCCCTGTTAACATGACTGGTGACGCCGACTGGATAGCTCAAATTAAGAATACTTATGATGACGAAGATGCAGCTGAATCCGGTTTTATATCCGGGGACCAATCAAGTAACTTCTCCATCACTAAAAATACCACTAGCGTGAGCTTCTGGTACAAAGTAAGCTCGGAAGACTATTTCGATTTTTTTGAATTTTACATCGATGGGTCACGTCGAATCAGAGAAAGTGGGGAAGTTGGATGGGTCTACTTTTCCAAAGACTCACTTAGTAATACAAACCACACATTCGAGTGGCGCTACGCCAAAGATGCTAGTGGGATTGAAGGAGCAGACAGAGCTTGGGTCGACAAAGTTTCATTTGATCAAGATGGCGGTTATCTAGAATGGTCAAGTAACAACAATGCCAGCGAAGACGGCACTATAGACTCCGATGGCGATGGCATTATTGATCTAGTCGAATATTTAGTGGCAGGATCAAGGTTTACCGAAAACATGAGTCGCTATATTAAGCTAGATCTTAACTCCAGAGAGTTTATCCTGCTTAGGGATAGCTCAAGAGCGGACCTAATTATTCGCCTACTTGTATCTGAGGATCTAGAAAACTGGGCCCCAGTAGCTGTCAGCTATGAGGGCAACTCTTTTAGTACAATAGATGGATTTACTGCTACTGACAGTGCTCTGACTGGTAGCCTAGTTGAAACCAAAATCATCTTATCTCCTAGCTACGAAGCCGAAAAGTTTGCGAAGCTACAAATCGTCCGGAAATAAAGAATTCGCTACAGCAAACTCTTGGAGGTGCAGCGTTAGCAAAGCTATCATTCAGTGCCTGACCAAAAAGTACTACTGCTCTTCCTGCTTGGGTAGGGACGGTTGATTCTCGATTAATGAAGGCTCGGGCAAAGGGTCTGGAGAGGCACTATCGAGCGCATCAAACTTCTTGGCTGTAACGAGAAGACGACTTTCCATAGAGCTGACCGCCTTGTTATAACAACCGACCGATTGGTCGAGGCTTTTGCCAAGCTTAGTGAAGTGGCCAGTGACGACGCTGACACGCTCGTAGAGTTCTTTGCCTAGTGCAGCTATATCCTTTGCCTCTCTAGCGATGGCTTCTTGCTGCCAGCCATACGCGATCGCTTTAAGCAGCGCGATCAGGGTCGTCGGCGTGGCGAGGATGACCTTATTGAGCACGCCTTGCTCGATGAGTTCGGGGTCTTGTTCCAGCGCTGCGCTAAATATAGTTTCGTTGGGTATAAAGAGCACGACAAACTCAGGGGCATTATCGAATTGGGTCCAGTATGACTTAGCGGAAAGTCCTTTAATATGATCACGAATATGCCGGGCGTGGGCAACCATGCGCTCTTTTTGATGGTCCGGATCGTCGGACTGAAGGGCGTCGAGATAAGCGGCAAGCGGCACCTTAGAATCTACGACCACTACACGCTCGTTAGGCAAGCGGATGATCATGTCCGGGCGCTGACGCTGACCGTCGCTAGTTTCAACCGAGGCCTGTTCTTCAAAATCGCAGTAGTTGATCATGCCGGCCATTTCGACCGTGCGGCGAAGTTGCATCTCACCCCACTGGCCACGCACTTGCGGCGCACGTAGTGCTTGCACTAGACTGCCTGTAGTCTTGCTGAGTTGTACTTGCGACTCCGCGAGTTGCTGTAGTTGCTGACCAATCGAAGCATCAGTCTGGGTGCGGCGCTGCTCGATCTTATCGACTCGTTCATTAAAGGCCTTCAGCGCATCACCTACAGGCTCGACAGTTTTGGTAATTGCTTCTTGACGCTTATCAAGGTCGCCCTTTGCCCCTTCCTGATACTTTTCGAGAGTAGACTTAGCTAAGTTAAGGAAAGACTCATTGTTTTTTGAAAGGGCCTCGGAGGATAGCGCCTGGAAGCTCTCTTTGAGTTGATCGCGCGCTTGTTCAAGGAGGGCGAGTTTTTCCTCGGCACTCTCCTGATCAGAGACATGCCGCGCCTCCAAGGCCGCCAATTGCTGACGCTTTTCAGATAACTGGCGCTGAAGCCAGATATAAACTACGCCTGCGCCAAGCAGTAATCCAACAATAGCTCCTAAAAAAACATCCATAAAAATCATTCAGTAAATAATGCGATTTCAGGCAATCGTTATCTAAGGTAAATTGTTAATTATTTATGCTCCTAAGCCTAAAAATGACATTACCCTTATTGTAAGTTACTTTTTTTAACTTGCATATTATAAATTTTAATGTAAATGACTTACGTTTGAATTCTAATAAACAACTGATATGAATACTATAAAAAACTATCTACGTATTTACGCGTCATTTTGCGCGATTACATTATTTTCACACACGACGCTTTTTAGTAATGAAGAGCCTACTAACGAAGAGCCTGCCTACCAGCTTGAGGACTTCGTTGTCTCAGCTGGGCCAATTGCTAAGTCAGTTGATGACTTTGCTAGCCCATTTAGCGCGCTCGACTCCGAAGAGATCCAACAGAGCTCAGGTTCTTCTATCGGCGAACTTTTAGAAGGACAGCCGGGAGTAAGTTCCACTAGCTTCGGTGGTGGCGCCAGTCGCCCTGTAATCCGTGGCTTTGATGGCGCGCGTGTACGTGTGCTCGACTCTGGGATTGAGGCGCTTGACGCATCTAGTGTCAGCGTAGACCACGCTGTGGCGACAGAGCCTCTTCTTTTAGAACGTATTGAAATTTTACGCGGCCCTTCTACCTTGCTATACGGAAGCTCTGCAATCGGCGGAGTCGTTAATATGATCGGCCGTGATATGCCGCGGTCTCCAGTCTCAAATGCTGGTGAGGTTGAAGGAGGGTTCAAGACCAGTTACGACAACGGCAGTTCGGGCGAAACCACCCTTGGTTACATAAAGGCTGGGACCGAAGACTGGGCGCTCAGCGTAACAGGTCTTACTCGCGATAACAGCGACTATGAAATCCCTGGGCATGCAGAGTTAGGGCACGACGAGCATGGCGACGACGACGATCATGGTGACGACGACGATCATGGTGACGACGACGATCATGGTGACGATCACGGCGATGAAGAAGAGCAATCAGGCATCTTAGAAAACAGTTTTGTAGAAACAGACTCTCACTCTATTGGCAGCACTTGGTTCTTTAATAAGGGTAGCTACTTCGGTCTCTCTTATTCCAGCTACAACTCCCTCTACGGAGTACCGGGCCATGCACATGGACACCACGACGACCATGGCGATGAGGACGATCACGACGACCATGGCGATGAGGACGGTGACGAGCACGGTGACGAGGAAAGTCCTACTATTGTGGATCTTGAACGTAAACGCTACGATGCCGAACTGGTTCTAGTCGAGCCCCTTGACTGGATTAAAGCCGCTCGCGTGCGATTCGGATATACCGACTATATGCACGTAGAGTCTGAAGGAGGCCCTGGAACTACCTATAATAATGAAGGGTGGGAACTAAGAGGAGAGATCGCACATGACTCATTCGCTAGCTTTGACGATGGTGTAATCGGGATACAATTTGCAGATAGCGACTTCTCGGCAATCGGTGAAGAGTCTTTTACACCCGAGTCTAATACCAAGAATCAAGCTATATTCATCAGCGAGCATATTCATAATGGAGATCTGCACTGGGAATTTGGAGGCCGTCTAGAGAATCAAACTATCGATCCTAACGATCCCGAAAGAATAAATCTTAGCAGTTATTCAGATACAGCCCTATCTGTTGCAGCGAGCGCTATTTGGAATTTCGCAAAAGATCAATCTTTGACTCTTTCTTTGCAGCGCTCTCAAAGACACGCTAATTCGACGGAACTCTATGCGAATGGCGCGCACCTCGCGACTGAGCAGTATGAGATTGGCGATGAAAATCTAGGACTAGAAACTGCTTACGGAATCGATCTCCGTCACAATTATAGTGCGGAAAATTGGTCTACCACAGTTTCAGCTTTTTATACTAGTTTTGATGATTTTATTTACTCTGAAAATCTAGGATCTAAAACGGGCGATCTTGACAACTACCGTTTCGAGGCAGTCGATGCGTTATTCTGGGGCTTTGAAGCCGAGGCAAATTACCTAGCCTACAAATCTGAAGAAAGCACCGTAACCGTTGGGCTCTTGGCTGACTATGTGCGGGCGACTAATGAAGATGATAACACTGACTTGCCTAGAATCACACCTATGCGGGTCGGTGGTAAGGTTCGCATAGAAAATGGGCCTTGGGTAGTCGGTGCATTGCTACGCCAAAACTTCAAGCAAACTGCCAACGCGAACTATGAGAGTGAAACAGGCTCATTTACTGAGCTACAAATTGACCTCTCGCATAGCTTCGAGCTAGAGGGGGGTGAACTTACACTTTTTGCACAAGGTCGTAATTTACTAAATGAAGACATTCGTCGCCACACATCCTTCATTAAGGATAAAGCGCCTCAGCCAGGTAGTAGTGTACATGTCGGCTTGAGCTACGAATTCTAAGAGTCTTTCATTATAAATCTCCAAGCCCTGCGGCGGTCTTTGACCTCGCAGGGCTTTTTTGTTCCTATAACAAGTATACTTAGCGCTGCATTTAGGCTCAAAATTTGTCTTCTTAAAAACTAATCGCATACCTTCAATTAACTTCTTAGCCCGATAAAGTGTTGCACAATAACGGGAAGGCATTTGCGTAACTTTATGCCTGAGGACACTTCCAGCAAATTATTTGTTACCGCCATCGATCGCCTTAAAGCCAGTGGGGGCCGCATGACAAAGAAACGTGAGGTCTTACTAGGCGCATTACTGACTTTCGACCGTCCTGCTTCAGCCGAAGAAATACGCGAAAGAGCCGAACTAGCTCAGTCTGACTTAGTCACAGTCTACAGGAACTTAGAGACTTTTGAAAATATCGGCATGCTACAACGTGTGCTCCTAGAAAATGGCACACAGCTCTTTGAATTAACAGCTCCGGATGAACACTATCATCATCTAATTTGCCGCGAATGCCATAAGACCGAGCGCCTTGATCTGTGCGTGAACAATACGGTATTCAATCAAGCAAAAAAGCATGGCTACACTCAAATCGCCCACTTAATGGAAGTGTACGGGATATGCGGTGACTGCGAGAACAGTGCCTAATTAATAAGCTTCTAATCATCCCCGTGACAGCAACGACTCTTGCGGCACAGGCGAAAATTTCGGATATGGGCGCTCGCCAAGAAAAGGCCTCCTATTGCGTTTAACCAAACACCCGCATGCATGGGTATTGGCTCGGCGGCAATATCCCGCGCGCAGATCTCGCAATCGGATACAGCGCCAGCTAGATCCACCTCGCTAGCGTAATGCATACGCTCGTTTATCAAGGCGAATATTAGAACTGATAGGCCTATAGCGCTAAGAGCAACCACTGCCCGATCCTTGTGATTGCGGCAGCCCATAAAAATCGCCAAACCTGTGGTTGGTAGGACGAAAAAAATCATCCAAAGGTGAAAATCCTGATGTACAATAAAAGTAGTCGCAATAATAGGAAGCGCCATAATCAATATAGGTGCTAACAGGCAATGAACTGCACACACAGCAGCCATGCCGATGGCAAGATGGTCGAGCCATCCGTGGCGGCGGGAAGTGCTAGTGTCTAAGTTTTTCATAATATAATAGTATCCCTATATGTTAGCAACCGCCTTATTTGCAAGTCCCTTTCAATAAATTTACGCAAGAGCTCCACACTTTAGTAAAAGACTTTATCTAAAGAAAGACCCTTAGCAGGGGCTGTGACAATGCGGTGAGTGCGTTGCTTTGACTCAAGTATTTGCGCGATATCAACTGCAGTAAGACGTCCACGCCCCACTGCGTAAAGCGCCCCGGCAAAGCTTCGCACCATTCGGTAAAGAAATCCGCTGCCTTCAGCTTCGAGGCGTAGATGTTTACCGTTTTGTTTCAGTGCTAAGCGGGTAACCTCTTTAATTGGGTTAGGATCATTATCCTTAGCATGCGTAGCGCTGTAAGCTGTGAAGTCGTGTTCCCCAATTAATGCACTAGCAGCAGCTTGCATGGCCTCAATATTAACTGGCAAGTCGCGACAAGCCCAGACATAGCGGTCTTCCAATGGATTAGCGCGGCCCAAGTAGTAACGATAAAGGTAGCGTTTCCCCTTCGAAGAGAATCGGGCATGAAACTTATCGCTCACCTGCCGCACGGAGTGTATGCGAATAACGCTGGGTAATGTGGAGTGGAGCGCACGAACGAGTTTATCGGGTGAATGCGCCCAGTCGGCGTCAAAATGAAAGCACTGCCCACGCGCATGGACCCCGGCATCTGTGCGACCACTTCCTTGTATCTGAATAGGGCGATCAAATATTTGTGCGAGGGCAACTTCAACGATGTTCTGTACGGCTGTGCCGCTGGGCTGGCGTTGCCAACCCTCAAAATCAGTGCCATCGTAGGCGCAGGTACATTTCCATCGCATCGTAAGTACACTTGCCAAAGCGGCGCTGAATGCAAGGCTTCTACCAATGGTAAGCTCACTAAACGTTTGGCAATATGAGTTGATTGCGTTGGGTGCCTTCTTAGTAGGGCTAGGAAAGGGAGGTCTACCCGGCGTGGGAAACCTAACAGTAGTTTTAATGGCGCTGGTGCTCCCTGCTAAGGCCTCTGTCGGCATACTGCTGCCCATTCTGATCTGCGCAGATATTATTGCTGTGCTAGTTTATCACCGCCACGCACAGTGGCGCTACATCAGTAAACTTGCTCCATGGGTAGTTATGGGTGTTATATTTGGATACTTTGTATTTGGCGAGGTAGACAATGAGCAAGTCCGAATCCTTATTGGAGCTATCCTTCTCGGTATGGCGGCAGTCCACTTTTATCGAAAATGGCTACATCGTCATAAAAGTGAGGCAAACACGTTACCTCAGCACCCTGCCTTTGTCGGCAGTACGGGCATAATCGGAGGCTTCGCAACTATGGTGGCCAACGCGGCGGGACCAGTCGCAGCTCTGTATTTTATCTCTTCAGGACTTCCAAAATATGCCTACATTGGTACGTCAGCCTGGTTCTTCTTTTTAGTTAATCTGTTCAAAGTTCCTTTTATGTTACATTTACAGATTATCGACTGGGCATCGATCCGTTACAGTGCTAGCTTCATGGTTTATGCTGTCCTTGGCGCGTTGATAGCTCCTTTAATTGTCAGATATATAAATCAGAGAGTCTTTAATTTTATCGTCTGGTTCTTTGTTGTCTTCGGGGGTATAAGACTAATCTTACCCTAAAGCTATGGGCAATAAATCCACACGTAAACTATGGGCAGACCACATCGCACGCGACGTGGGTAAGTCCACAAAGAGGGGCCATTCAGAAATGACCTTAGGCAAACCTTTCTGTGGTCGCATCTTAGGAATAGACCCAAGCCTGCGTGGAAGCGGCTTCGCTGTCTTAGACTACAGAAGCGATGGGTCCGCGCGCATCCTCGAAGCAGTAACACTCAAGCTCAAACCAAAGCTGTCCATGCCAGAGTGCCTAGGAGCGATTAGTAGCCAGTTAAGTGATCTAATCAGTAAACACACCATCGACCATGTCGCAGTGGAGCAAACCATCTACGTACAAAACTTTCAGACCGCTCAAATTCTAGGTGCAGCTCGTGGAGCAGCCATTGGCGCAGTTGCTATGCGCGGCTTACCTGTATTCGAATACGCCCCTCTTCGCATCAAACAAGCTGTAGTCGGCAAAGGGCGCGCCAGCAAAGAACAAGTCGCTCGTACCATTGGTAATATCACAGGGTCTGATTTTGAATCGCGCTTTGACGAAGCAGATGCAGCTGCCGTCGCGCTGTGCCATGCATTCTCTTGGCGAAGCGATTGATTTTTCTCTCAGATACGCCGCACATTCAAACCACGAACAAGCGAGTGCTGGAGGTATGAACGCTCACATAGGCTTTTTCTTCACAACACAGCCTTAAGCTGTTTAGATTCAGATATGGCAAAGAGAATATGCATCACCGGAGTCAGCTCGGGACTAGGGTATGGGTTAGCGAAAGTCTATCTTGAATTAGGAGCAGAAGTTTATGGATGTAGCCGCCGCACGCCTGAAGAATTAATAGCTAAGGGGCTACACTTTACCCGCGTTGATCTAGCAGATGCCACCGCAGGGCAGCACTCATTTAATGAGCTTATTAAAGGCACTGATCACTTTGATACAGTAATTTTAAATGCGGGAAAATTGGGCATGATACGCGACATGGCTGATTGCCAGCTAGACGACTTACGAGAGACTATGGAGATCAACGTCTGGTCAAATAAATGGCTACTAGATACACTTTTTGACGCTAATAGAACGATCACTCAGGTAGTCGGTATCTCCTCTGGCGCATCACTATCTGGTAGCCGCGGCTGGAACGGATACAGTATCTCAAAAGCCGCGCTGAACATGTTAATTAAAGTCTATTCTGGGGAATACCTTAATACACACTTCACTTCGTTCGCTCCTGGCTTAATTGATACGGCTATGCAGGACTACTTAACTGGCCTACCAAAAGACCCTCGTTTCAAGCCATTAGATATTTTGAAGAAAGCCAAAGGCACGGATCAGATGCCAAATGGTGAAGCTTGTGCACGCAGATTAATTCATGCTTTCCCAGAGCTACTCGAACTCCCGAGTGGGAGCTACGCAGATATTCGCACGCTCTAAATATAAGAAATAGCAGGAAGCATTCTATTCAAAACTTCACTCGGGCAGTATTTCGCCTGCAAGCCTATTCAGCCCAAAGAAGCTTGAGATAAGCCTCAAATGCGAGCCAGCTCTCGACATAATCTTCTAAATGGTAAAGGCACTGCGCGCGCCAATATATAAACTCCGAGGGCAACTGATCAAATTCAAGCATACGCTCCAGTAGGGATAGTGCATTCTCGTAAGACTCCACATTAATATAGTAATACAGTAGTGGCCTAACTTTATTCAAGTCGTTTGGCGAGAGTACGCATTCCCGCTTGAGTTTGACTATCGTGGCTTCATCTAAATAGACACTGGACGTTTTGGGCGCCTCCAAAGAATCACGTATGGTTTCGACTGCCTTCATGTATTCAGCGCGACCCTCATATAGTAAAGAACGAAGCCACCAAACATTATCAAGTAACTCCTCGTTTTCTCCGATGAAATCAGAAGCAGCCTCTTTGTCACCCCACCTGATCCAGTGGCTAATAATCCCAGTACGTTGCTCACGATTATAAATATGCATACCCGGATCTTCGGCTAATTCTGCGCGCAATTCACGCATCAGTTTATCACCTTTTAAATAGCTAAAAAAGTTTGTACGGGTTAGTGCGCTCTTCTTAGAAATTTTCCCCATCGCATCCATTTGATCGGGTAATTTCTGCACCTTCTCTAGCATTTCCCTGAAATACCGTTCCGGCTGATCTATTTCACGGCCAAGGGCTATGTCCCAGGCTGATATCGCTCGTTTTGAATCATAAGGCATCCACGCATTCCCCTCCTCAATCCCGACTATTCCGAGAATAGGCTCTACAAAGCGAGCACGCTCAAAATCGATCATAGCATCTTGAAGATTGCCGCTTTGTTTCAAAGTAAGCCGCGCTCTCTGAGAATAACCCCTCCAGTCCATGGGGCGAAATGAAATCCATTCATCCACAAGTGTATGTGCCTGATTAAACTCGGCTAAGTCGATATGGATACGTATCTTCTCTTCGATTCTTGCTGAACATAATGAGGAATACCAAGGCAGTTGAGCAACGCCTGCGATACACCAACACAGCCCAACACATAATAATGCTCCGCCGAGCATCCTCCAAAGCATTGGTGGAAGAGGCGCAGGCGAGAGTGCGCGTTCTGGAAGCGATAAAACCGCAAATAAGACCATGAAATAGACTATCGCTGGACTGCGCCCTGAGGTATCACAAAAAATGAGTATTAAAAATACGAAAAGCGTAATTAAAGAGAAGATTCGGTAACTGGCTGATTTTCCTTTATTTAAGCCGCGGCAACGACGCGCGTAGGCGACTGTCAAGAGAGTCAGTGAAGCTAAAGCGAGTAATCCACCCTCTGCGATGATCCACAAAATATCACTCCCTGGATAGGTCACATTATTATGGTCTACCGAAGCTTCTCGGTATTGAGGAAAGATGGCTGCATAATTACCTAATCCAACTCCAGTAATAGCGTTGCCTAGGATCATTGTAGCGGTGTCTTGATAGACACTTAGAGACTGGCCTTGTTCCGCCTCGGATTGATCGAATGCAAAATTAATGATACTTTGATTGATCCTGTCATTGCCTAGCGATACTAAACAGAGAGTTAACATTGCGAAAATAAGCCATCTCTTAAAAGTGCGCTGGAAAGATTTAGTTCGCAGACAATACAGGCAACAAAACAGGACACCTAAACAGTAGAGTAATACGCCTATTTGCGAGTTTTCTAAGATAAGGCCGGCCAAAGAAAGCAAAGTGGCTGAGATTGCTACTAACGACCTCAAAGCACGCCTCTGTAGTGCTTGTAAGGCATATGCAAAGGTAGTCACTCCACCGAGAGTTAGAAAATTCACCATATGCTCCCAACTATTGGAATAATCAATGGATTGTGCGCCATTAATTCCAGAGGATCGGATACCCGCCAAATTTAGCCAGACGACGCCTCCAGCAGTGCCAGCTATTAACACAGTTAGCCATAAAGACAATCTACGCCGACCAGGCAAGTTGATAGGCCATTGCAAAGCTGCATAAAGCCAACCGAGACCTGCTAGGGTAATCAGCCAAGCCTCAAGGCTTATCCACGGTTGGATAGATACTACTGCTGGTAGATCTATAGTGAAGCTCTCAATCGCTTGCGCGCGCCAATCGGGGAAAACCCAAGTAGGTAAGGGCAAGAATGCTAGAAGTAGGGATGCGAGCAGGCCAAATACGCTCAGGTCTCCGAGTTTACCAAGACTGCGCGTGGGCGGACCCGCGAGAAGCGCAATGCCAGGAAAAACTAAAGCAAGTCCTAGACCAAGAATACTGTTACTTACTCCAGTAAAAATCATAAGAAAGACCCCAATAAAGGCGGCTAGAAAGGCCTTGTAAATCGGGGGTCCCTCTCGTGATCCGTGTATTTGGATCGCACTGCGAGAAGTAGGCGGTGATAGGGCAAACGACGAGGTCATTGATCTGCCTTTAGACTTATGTTTAGACGAAGATAACAAAGTGCCGCTTGAGCGACCCCTTTTTGAACGACGACGGCGATTTCCTGAATTTGAGGGCATCTAACTAAATGGCTGCGCTTGCAGTTATCATTATTTAATCTAGAATAATTATTTTAGTATCTTCTTAGTGCAAGCGTTGATCATAACGGGCACTCTTGGCGTTAACAGATAATTTTTCGTATCGACCCTTAGTGACCTCAGGGTCTTTATAAAAAGCTTACACTCACACAGGTAGATGTCTTCCATAATACAAAACGACCAAACTGTCACCGGCGTCCTCGAGCGG
>CAJWHF010000032.1 GCA_913041275.1 uncultured Opitutia bacterium | reverse complement strand
CTCGACTCCGACTATCTGCGCCAACTCGTCGGGCTCGCGAAAATTGAGGATCTAGCTGGTGCGGGCTTAGCTGCCCGACCAGCGCGACTCGGCGACGTCACGACCGCGCTCATGCCCGAAGGCGCTAGTGGCAAGGCACAGCTCATCACACGCGAGCCACTCATAATATGCGGGCTCGGACTACTCCCCATTATACTAGAGAGCTACGGAGCAGATTGCTCATTTGAGCCTCAAGCCTTTGATGGGGATCTATTAAAAAAAGATGAGGCGATTGGCGTTTTTACAGGAAGTGCCACTGCCCTGCTCCAAGCAGAACGTGTCCTGCTCAACTTTCTGCAGCACTTAAGCGGCATAGCCACTAAAACTCGCTCCTATACCGACGCTTTAAAAGATAGTAGCACCCTACTTCTAGACACTCGAAAGACTCTACCCGGATACCGCGTACTCCAAAAATACGCCTTCGCTTGTGGGGGAGGATACAATCATCGCATCGGTCTTTTTGATCGCGTAATGCTTAAGGACAATCATCTCGCTGTGACTGGTGCAACCTCAGAAAAGCGCCTGAGCGAAACTGTGGCTACAGCAGTCAATACATGTGAAGACCTCACGATAGAAGTAGAAGTTGATACACTCGAACAAATATTACCCGTACTAGAAGCGGGCGCTGACATCATACTGCTCGATAATTTCTCCATGGGTGATTTACGCAAGGCGGTCAAACTAATCGACGGGCGCGCCTATTCGGAAGCAAGTGGCGGCATACAGATAGGTGACTTAGAAGAGCTAGGGAAACTGGGCCTTGATTTTATCTCGACTGGAGCGCCAATCCACCAGAGCACCTGGAAAGATATTGGCCTAGACTGGACCTAGGCTAAATAAGGCATCAGTATCCCTAATATCTAGACATGGCGGAATACAAAATATCTCGAAAAAACCGGGAAGATTCGTTCAGCAGCGATACGTATAAACTGTCCCCAAGAAACGACCAGGGGCTAGCTATTATTAACGCGCTACGATCTGAGGCAGGTAGCTTTGTTTCGGGTAGTTCTCTAGCTAAGCTACTCGGTCTATCGCGCCCAGCGATACACGGAAAAATTAACAAGCTTCGCGATGAAGGCTTCGTTATCAATGCTGTTCGCAATAAAGGCTACTGCTTGATTAAAGAGCCTGAAGTGATCCACGGAGATCTACTGCGAGACTACGCCAAAAAAATAGGAGTAACAATGGAAGTGCTCTATTTCCCGGTCATAGATAGCACTAGTAGCGAGGCCGAACGCCAACTCTCCCGCGGGCGAGAGGGTCCCTTCGCGATCGTATCAAGCTGCCAAACAAAGGGCCGCGGACGCCTCGGGCGCGACTGGCACAGCGCGAGTGCTGAGAACTTATACCTATCTGTTGCCTTTGAGCCCAAAATACTGCCGCAAGCGCTACAAAACTTTACCCTCTGGGCTGGCATCCGAATCTGCCGTGCCCTACAAAGGTTTACCCCTAGCGCACCCCTGAAGATAAAGTGGCCAAACGATCTACACTGCGGAGATCGTAAATTTGCCGGCATGCTCACCGAAGCTAAAATCGACGCTGATAGCTTAAGTAGTATCATCCTAGGCATAGGCCTAAATATTAATAGTAATCCTGCAAAATACCCTGCATCTATCTGTAAGAGCGCCACTAGTCTCTCTGCGGTTAGTGGCGCAGAACTCTCGCTTAGCGCAGTCGCCGCTACCACCATCGCTGCGATTAAGAGTGCTTATGAAACCAGTATCCATGGTGCAGGCTCCGAAAGTCTCATTGAAGCCTGGAAGCCGCTTAGCTCACTCGAGGGCTCTCTGGTGACTGCAATCGTTAACGGCCAAGAGATCCTTGGCACTGCTAGCGGAATCGATTCAAGCGGCGCCCTACTACTCACTACAGAAGACGGCTCCGTTCAAAAAATTCATGCTGGTGATGTGACACTAAAAAAATGACAGTTTGCTTCTAATTAAAAGATCCTCATTCTGTAAGAAAAGATCGTTTAATTATGTACACCCTTTGTATCGATGTTGGGAATTCCAGCACCCATTACGGCTTAGCTTCCGGTCAGTCTGTGGTATCCTCTGGGCACGTTCCCACCAAGTCTTTAAAAGGGGCTTCTCTTAAGGATTTTTCTGAGCTTCTTGCTCCTTTGAGTAAGCAAGCAAGCTGTATTTCCTTCTGCTCTGTCGTTCCGTCTATTAATGAGAGCTTAGAGGCTTGTCTTGCTGCATTAAAACTGCCGCTCTTTCACCTTACTTACAAGAGCTGCGCTGGGCTCACCCTAGCCTATCCAAATCCCTCCGAAATAGGCGAAGACCGCATTGCCAATGCAATCGCTGCGCAAGAATACTACGGCACTCCTGCGGTCGTCATCGATATGGGCACCGCCGTCACATTTGATATAATAAGCTCTCAGGGCTACGAAGGGGGAGTAATCGCGCCAGGGCTCAATTTAATGACGCGCTACCTCCATGAACAAACTGCTCTCCTGCCTGAACTTAGTGCGGATGACTTACTGAGTGTCGAAGGCTCCTTCGGTAAATCGACCATACAGGCCATGAAACTAGGTGTGGCTGTCGGATTTTCTGGGATGATTCAGTCTATATTAGATAAAGTTACCGATGGCTTGTTAGAACGGGGAGAGTCGAGCCCGGCCGTGCTCTCGACTGGCGGCAGCATAGCAAATCTTACAAAAGACTGGGCGCAAAAAAGCCATTTTGTCGGCGACCTTACTCTTATAGGCCTAGCAGAGGCAGCGCAGCGCTCGTAATTCTCTGATCTCAAAGTAAGCATAGCGGGAAGGTTGCCCCTTTTTTCATCGTTTACAAATTCAGCCCTCTTTACATATTCCCTCCTCCTTATGAACCGAGTCTACATCAAGACCTACGGGTGCCAAATGAACGAACGCGACTCTGAAGCGGTCGCGGCAATGTTGCGCGCCAAGGGATATGCTATCGTAGATAACGAGTTTGATGCGGACGTTGTCCTACTTAATACCTGCTCGGTTCGTGACCAAGCCGAACAAAAAGCCATAGGAAAGGCCGGCCATCTCGGTAAAAGAAAACGAAAAGATCCAAACTTCATTATAGGGATTATGGGATGTATGGCGCAGAACCGAGGCGATGACCTTGTTGATAGTCTGCCTGACTTGGATCTTATCGTCGGTACCCAAAAGTTCCACCGCGTGCCGGAGCACCTAGATAAAATGATCGCCACTTTACAAGGACAAGGTCCGCGCCCGGAGACGATCATCGATCTCGCAGAAGAAGTGGGATCTCAGAACACGATAAAGTCACACAGTAGCGAAAAGAAACAAGTCACCGCTTTCGTTAGTATTATGCAGGGATGTAATATGCACTGCTCCTACTGTATAGTGCCCAAAACGCGAGGCGCCGAGCGTGCGCGGCCGATGGAAGCGATCGTAGAAGAAATTGAGGAGCTAGCCCGCGGCGGAACCCGCGAAGTCACTTTATTAGGGCAAATAGTCAACCAATACGGCCTTCGTGAATTCCCCTTCGTCGATAAAAAGAGTCCTTTCGTACAGTTAATCGAAAAAGTCCACGAGATTGATGGTATCGAGCGCATACGCTTCACTAGCCCCCACCCCGTCGGATTTAGAGACGATTTAATTCAGTGCTATGCCCGCTTGCCCAAACTTTGTGAATACCTGCATTTTCCCATGCAAAGCGCAAGCAATCGTATTCTTAAAGCGATGCGTCGACCATACACCATTGAAAGATTTCGAAAAATAATTGAAAAAATCCGAGCTGTTCGACCTGACGTCTATATTTCTACCGATGTAATCGTTGGTTTCCCTGGCGAGACAGAAGAAGACTTTGAACTAACCCGTCGTCATTTCGAAGAAATCGGCTTTGATATGGCTTATCTCTTTAAATATAGTGTTCGTCCCGGAACTACAGCTGAGCCGCTAGGAGACCCAATCAGTAAAGAAGTAAAAGAGGAGCGTAACCAGATTCTGTTGGATGTTTTGAGCAAGCGTTCTCTAAGACGTAACGAAGAATTAATAAATACGATTGAAGAAGTGCTCTTTGAGGGTCCCGCGAAAAAAGGTGAAGATATGTTTCTTGGTCGGACCCGCGGAAACCGTGTGGTTTTAGTAAAGGCAAGCCCTCGACTTATCGGTCAATTTGCTAAGGTTCGATTTGAGCGTGCCACTGCAAGTACTCTTTTTGGTGAGCTCGTCCTAGAGGGCGTCGAAGATATCGCAGAACTAGCGATTGCTTAATTCCTTAATTACAGCCACCACTTATGTAATACTCTAGGAAGCTAGATGCTACATCCACCATAACTATTAACTTTTTTAAGTTCATAGCGTCCGTGCTCAAATTTAGTGAAATAATAACTTAGGCGCGGGTGCTCTATTTGTAAGCCAGTCGAATCTTCTTCTAAGTTAGATTGAGCCACATAGGTGCTAAGCCCCCCACTTTGATTGACCAATACATGGTACCATGGTTGCTCTTTCGCCGGTTGGGTATTATTGGATTGATACCAGTTTTCACTGGCTGTGCAGCACCCGTCAACTGCGACAACAGCGCCCCGGTAACCATAACGTTTATGTCTAATTATGGAGCCTATTTCGTAATAAAATCCTGGAGTGGGTCCTCCTTGTAAATCTGTTAAACCTATTAACACTTACTAAGACCATGATTGGTTTAGTAAATTTTGCAAGTCCCTCTAATAGATAAGGCTTAGTAGTTATTATAAGGAATCAAAATCTTCTAAAACTGCTTCAATTGGACGCAATTGGTCTGAAGGGAAAAAGCTGTTTAAGCGGTGTAAGACTTGTTGAATAATACCATCGGGACAAGAGGCTCCACCTGTAATTAGTATGCGCGGCTTCTTTTTATCGGTCTGTAAAAGTGGTCGCTCTTGCTCGGAAGACTCAGGGTGAATTTCTGGATTATTTGGAAATATATAATGACGAACAGATTTAATGGAATGCAAGTCTCTCTCAGATTGGATATAGTGAGCATTTAAATCTAAACGTTCGGCGCAAACACGGTAGAGTTGATATGTGTTCGAGCTATTTTTACCGCCTACGACTAGCGCTGCGTCAATCGAATGGTCTAAGCCTTTTTGTAGAGCATCTTGATTTACTTGTGTGGCGTAACAGAGCGTATCACTCTTCCCATTTGAACAAATATGCTCTTCTGCTTTGGACTCACCAAATTTAGCGATTATAGTTTCTCGAAGATAGTCGATGATCTTTACAGTTTCATTACGAAGTAGAGTTGTTTGGTTTACCACGGCGATCTTATCTAGATCGCGATGCGAATCGAATCCGTCTGAGCAGTCATTAGAAAAGTAAGTGTCAAAAAGTTCTTTCTTTTTCGTATCATCCGACCCAATGACCTCAGCAAGACGCTTAGCATCTTCCATGTTCCTGATAACAAGCGCAGGGCCAACACTGGTAGCATTTGAAAAAGTGGCTTTTGTCTCTTCGTGTTCAGATTTGCCGTGTATGATTACCGTGTAGCCTTCTTTTGCGTATCCGCGGGCCGCCTTCCATACTTTTTCCACCAACATACAAGTAGCATCATTTTCGCGAATGGAAATGCCCCGCTTAATTAACTGTGCTTTATCCTCATTAGTCGCTCCAAACGCAGGAATAATTACAATGTCGTCTTTATTAAGTAGATTCCAAAATGCCTCTGGTTCTTCCCTGCTCTTAGCGATCGATCCATCTGATCGCAAAGGTAACCCTTTATCGGTCTGCAAATAACGAAGTCCCCTGTCTATTAAATCCTTATTTACAAATGGATTATGAATAAGTTCACTTAACATGAACACCCGGCGATTGGGGTTCATAGCTACGGTCTCGTAAGCTCGTTCAATGGCATTTTGCACACCTAAACAGAAGCCAAAGTGGCTTGGTATTATGTATTCAACTGCGCCAAAATCGATAATAACAGGCTCTCCAGAAGACCTTTCTTTTGTTCGGCGAGCAACTTTTATGGCTTGGCACAATGCGCTCTGATAAAGAAATTGTGACTGGCTATCGACGTAAATAGATCGATTGCGTTCCTTCTCCGTTCGGAAGCGATAGATGTAATCATATTTGCCCATTTCAAGATAGGGCAAGCGGTATAGTTGGTCATCGATTTCCGCCAATATCTGTGTAAGTTCGGGCGTCATTGATTGGAAACTAAGATTGTATATAGTCTGCCAATCTCCTTTTAAATTTTCCGATTGAGGAATAATTGCGCATGCAATTCTCTCTGTTAAATCATGCCAATTAAAATTCTCTTCCGGAATTTTTGATAAGTCATAAATGCCCTCACTATTTTTCTGCACGAGAATATGATACGAAGCATTAAAAAGTATTTTAACGGATGACATGGAAAATGCTTTTTAGGAGAATTGGTGCGAGAGTGTCTGAACCCACATAATAAACTTTGGTTTTACTAGGGAATCCTGCGGGGTCTCTTCCGTTTTCTTAACTTTAATAGTCATTTAAACAAATTTTTCTTATTTGGTCCTTCTTTGAGTGTAGATTCTGCAGTTGCACCGCAAGCATGAGCAACTAATATCTTTCCTCTAAAATTCAACCTCAGGTCTTTTTATAATGTTTCAAGTCAATTTCAGCGAACAAAGCATGTATGAGCTCAACCAGCTTGATACTCGATCCCAAATGTTGGTAGTTGAGGTTGTTAGTACACTAAAGCAGGAACAACTAGAAAACCCCAACGAAGAACTAGGGCGCTTTCACCGCGATAGCAAAACCTACTACCGGGTGCGCGCGGGTGAATTTCGTATTTATTTTGAGCAGTTGGATAATACACTTTTTGCTCATTACATACTCCACAAAAACACCCTCTCTGACTTTATATTTCGTTTTAAACTACCTTATTCTCAAGAATTTATGGTAGAACAACACGATTCATTCTGGAAATACCTCGAATCTCTCAGGCACAAGGGTGATATTAAAGATTAAATCCTTCCCATGAAAGAATCTAAAAAAATACCAGAATCAGGATCACTAATGTCTACAGACTCTGGTGAGGCGAGTCACATTTATTTACTTCCCAATAGTCTTACTGCAGGAAATCTTTTTTTTGGTTTTTTGGCTATCTTGCGCTGCATACAGGCTAATTATGCAACGGATATGGTAATCATATCTGAGTACTTCACACAGGCTGTTTGGTTTATTCTTTGCTCTGTTATTTGTGATGCGCTCGATGGACGCGTCGCTCGCCTAGGGGGCCGCGAATCACTCTTTGGAAAGGAATTCGATTCTATTGCTGATGTTGTTTCTTTTGGTGTAGCTCCTTCTCTTATGATGCTTTTTCTTATTCTGCAACCCACCGAGAAATATCCTTTTTTTCTACAAATTGGTTGGCTCATAGCTTTTGTTTATTTGCTTTGTGCGAGCGTACGGTTAGCTCGATTCAACGTGCTGACACACCCAATGCTCACCCCAATCGAACGCCTTAAAGAATCGAAAGATTTTCTTGGCCTGCCCGTACCTGCTGCCGCGGGGATGATAGCCTCTCTTGTGCTTGTTTTAAATAGTCTAGAGTTGCGTGGTCTTGCCATTGTTCTGCCTCCTTTGATGTTGGCAATTGCAGTACTCATGGTAAGTAACATCTCCTATCCTAGCTTCAAGGATCTCGATTGGCATACAAGCACGCGGCTTAAGACATTTATTTATCTAATCTTTGGTTTAGCTATTATTTTTATTATAAAAGAGTTGGCCTTTGCGCTCTTGTTTCTCTCCTACATTATGTATGGACCCATCAGACATTTTTACAGAATTTATCGCACCCGTAAGAGCAATAAAAAAGACTATTAATAGGTGGTGTATAAGTTAAAACAGTCTGTGTTTTTAAAAAAACTTATTCTTTTTATTCACCGAGATCCCAATTTTTTCACGTTATTATGAACAACTATTTTATGTATTAAATTGTTTATTTTCAACCGTTTAAAAACTTTTAATAACTACAAAACACCCTTACT
Organism: uncultured Opitutia bacterium; assembly: GCA_913041275.1. GTDB lineage: Bacteria > Verrucomicrobiota > Verrucomicrobiia > Opitutales > Coraliomargaritaceae > Thalassobacterium. Next base: position 6,592 of record CAJWHF010000032.1, on the reverse strand, counting down.
GTTACTAATAGATTTATATATATATAAAGAACTATTATATAAGCATTGCCAGTAAGTCGGTAAATACACCAAATTCAAGACTATGAAGTTTAAGATAAATCAAGATCATTTTAGTAACGGCTTACAGCAAGTCCTCAATGTTGTGGCAACCCGTTCAACCATGCCCATTCTAAGCAATGTGTTAATCGAAGCAGAGGAAGGACACATATCGCTTACCACCACCAACCTGGATCTCGGGATTCGTTGTCGAATAAAGGCAGATGTAACAGAAACAGGCAGTACAACCTTGCCAGTTCGCAAGCTAGCAACAATTGTTCGCGAACTTCCCGTCAACGAAGTTTTCATAGAGACAAGCAAAAACAACCAAGCTAAAATTACCTCTGGAGGTTCGTTGTTTAAAATAATGGGCCTAGGCTCAGAAGAATTTCCCCCACTGCCAAATTTCGAAAACAGAAAGGTTTTCGAACTTTCACAAGAGGAAATAGTGAATATGTTAAAGAGCGTTTCTTATGCTCAATCTACAGACGAAAACCGATACATTTTAAACGGAGTATATTTTAATTTTGCTGACGAAAAACTAACAATGGTGGCTACGGATGGGCGCCGACTTGGGCTAACAGCGCTCGATTTAAATATAAGTGAGGAAAACGCCGGAAGCTTGATACTTCCTGCCAAAACTGTCGGGGAATTGGAGCGTTTGATAGGAAAAGGCGAAAAGGTAAAAATCGCATTTAACGATCGCCAAGCAGCCTTCGAGGTAGACATTGATGAATCGGGCGATACAGGCCTAGTAGACCACCTCTACTTAGTTTCAAAAATTGTCGAAGGCAACTACCCCAACTACAGACAAGTTATCCCCAAAGAAACAGAGCACCGTGTAAAAATCGAACGTGAATTGATGCTAGAATGTGTTAATCGCGCAGCTCTGGTCACTTCTGACAAAAACAATTCTATAAAACTAAAAGTAAGTAAGAACCTTCTTGAAATAACAGGACAATCCACTGAATACGGGGAATCTCACGAGTCTATGGCTATTGCTTATGATGGTCCAGAGGTTCAGGTCGCCTTTAACCCCCAGTTTTTAATGGAACCACTCAAAGCTTTGACAAAAGATGAAGTCTTTTTTGAATTTAAAGACGAGCTAAGCCCAGGTCTTTTCAAAACACTAGATAACTTTATCTGTGTTATTATGCCGCTTCGATTAAACTAAAGTTTTACCATAAGACTTGGTTTAGATTTTTGTGGTTCAAAAAGAAAAAATTATTTCTTGGTTCACTTGCAGATATGCACGCAAGAAGAACGTAGTTTAATTTCGTGGTATAAGTTAAGATTAGCCAAATGATTGATGTAACCGTCGTGCAATACACTTTATTTTTCTTAGCGGTATTAGCTGTATTAGCGGTAGTTCTACCTATCTTGGGTTCGCGTTCTTGCATACCCCTGTTTCCGTTATTAGGTCGCTGGATACGTTGGGTACTTTTTGGAGTACTCTTCGCGGTTTCCCTAAAACACTTTGATTTGTCTTATCGTGCTGATTGGGTGCATTTTGTATCTGGATTAGCGCTCTGGTTTATTTTGGAAACTTCTTACAACTGGATCGCCATAAAGGCTTTAAGTGGGAGCGATCTACCCCTTTTCCCTCAGTTTTATGTCAATACAGACGGAGATGAGTGGCCAGCGGACCAGCGCTATATAGAACTCAGAGAATGGTTGCGATCAGAAGACTATAAACACCTAAGCTCGCTAAAAGCAGAGCTTTTTGCGGGAATGTGTCTGCGCGCTTGTGTGTACGAAAGCAGTGATAGCTTTACTAGAATACAAATACTCCTCATGCCTACCCGTAAAGGCGGTTCAGCGGCTAGTTACACGGTACGCACACGCACACAGGAAGGGCAATGCGTAATAACCGACAACCTATCTTTACCTTACGGTGGCTATTATCCCTCGTCGTGGAATATATGCAGAAAGCCGCTAATTGGTTCACCACGTCGCTTGCTATCGCTGCACAAAAATCGATTAATAAGGATGAATGTTCAAGCTACTGGCACAGAAGACAGCGCAGTGGAAGAAATTAACGAACAACAGCGTATATTAGAGCGGTTAAATACAGATACCGGATTTCTGGTCCCTCGTCATCTACACGAAGAAGAAGGAAAGATTACACCAAATGGACGCTATCGTCTATGGAAAGAGATGTGGCTGATTGCTTACCTTGGAAAGCCAATACTATAGCAAAAAGAAAAAATTAGCGAATAAATATTCGCGTTATATAATACGCGAAATAAAATTATTATATTACAATTTTATTTCTGGTCGTTCGGGCTTTGGCCAATCTACATGGTAGAAGTAACCACGAGGCTTGTCTATTCGTTCGTAAGAGTGAGCACCAAAGTAGTCGCGCTGCGCTTGTAGAAGGTTTTGTGGAAGCCGGGCATTGCGATACCCGTCGTAATAGGACAGAGCGGAACTAAATGTAGGTATGGACACGCCATGAGTGGCTGCCAGGGCAACCACTTTTCTCCAGCTAGATTGTGCCCTATGAATGGCCTTATTAAAGTAGGGGTCGAGTAGAAGATTGGCTATCGCAGGATCCCTTTCGTAAGCTTCTGTAATTTTTTGTAGAAATGCCGCACGAATAATACATCCACCGCGGAAAATTTGAGCTATCTCTCCAAAATTAAGCTTCCATCCGTATTCTTCCTGGGCGTACAACATAAGCTGAAACCCTTGAGCATAAGAACAGATCTTTGAGGCGTAGAGAGCCTCTCGTATAGACTCAACCATCTCAGATTTATCTCCTTCGAATTCTCCAACTTCTGGACCCTTTAGAATCTTTTCAGCTGCCACACGCTCTTCCTTAACAGCGGATATACAGCGAGCAAAAACAGCTTCAGCGACAGTCGGAGCAGGCGTACCCAAGTCGAGTGCATTGACTGAAGTCCACTTACCTGTGCCCTTTTGGCCAGCCGTATCGAGCACTATATCGACAAATGGCTTACCGGTTTCTAAGTCTACTTGCTTTAGAATATCTGCGGTAATCTCAATTAAAAATGAGTCTAACTCACCCTTGTTCCACTCAGTGAAAATATCCCCCATATCAGCGGGTGATAAATTTAATACATTACGCATTAAGTCGTAAGCCTCGCAGATCATCTGCATGTCCCCGTATTCTATTCCGTTGTGAACCATTTTGACGTAGTGACCGGCACCATCTGGGCCAATATGAGCTGTGCAACTAAAGCCGCCATCGATCGGTTTTCCAGGAGCGGCACCCTCAATTGGTTTACCTGTATCGGAGTCGACTTTAGCGGCAATAGCCTTCCATATTGGTTCAATTTCCGCCCAAGCATCAATAGAACCGCCAGGCATGAGTGAGGGGCCAAAACGCGCACCTTCTTCACCCCCAGATACGCCAGAACCTATGAAACGGATGCCCTTTTTGGTGAGTTCTTTTTCGCGGCGAATTGTGTCGTCCCATTTAGCGTTACCACCATCAATAATGATATCTCCTTTATCAAGAAGCGCCACAAGCCCATCGATAACTTTATCTGTTGCCCCCCCCGCCTGAACAAGGACGATCATTTTTCGTGGGCGCGTAAGTGAAGCCACGAAGCTTTGGAGTGTTTCACAACCAACCAAGCCCCCGGGAGTATCTAAATTTTCAGCTACAAAGGCCTCCATTTTGGAAGTCGTACGGTTGTAGACGGAAATTTTAAAGCCGTGATCAGCTATATTAAGGGCTAAGTTTTGGCCCATGACTGCGAGGCCAATAAGACCGATATCGGAGGTTTCTTCAGACATAATAATTAAAATTTAAGTAATTTTTAGCACTCAGACTTACAAATAGTTTTTTAAACTAACTTAGTTTATATATTTAATACAAGTGAGCGGTGTAAATAGAATAGGTGGCTCTTATTAAAAAATAAAATAAGAGGAAAGATTCTATAATGACATTCGAATCAAGCCATCGTATTTAAGTAACTGGCTTTAATAAAAGCTTTAGAAGGTAACTCACAGTAAAGGCTAAGTAGAGTTATTACTGTGTTAAAACCAGCGTAGTTAAATTAGACTGCTTTGTTTTAATTTTCGTCCGTACAGCACGAACCATCGCTTCCACCGTTGCCACAGCAACCGCCGCTTTGGTGAATGTGACCCTGCGCAATTTCATCTTCACTCGCTGTACGGATATTTTGGACAGTTACGTCGAAGTTGAGATGTTTCCCTGCCAGCGGATGGTTGCCGTCAACGGTGACATCATCATCGTCTACTTTTACAATTCGTACAGTGACAGGCCCTTGATCGGTACCAGCCTGGAACTGCATACCTATTTCAAGCGATTCAACTCCTTGAAATCGATCACGGGGGACCACTTGCTCTAACTCAGGGTTGGCCTCTCCGTAACCGTCCACGGGAGTGACCCTAACCTCAAGGCTTTCGCCCTCAGTCCTACCAAGTAAGGCGGATTCTAGTCCAGGTATGATATTTTTGTGACCATGAAGATAGATTAAAGGTTGATCTGGCTGAGATTGATCTAACAACTTTCCGTCATCGTCCTTTAACACATAGTCGATTGCTACAACTGTTCCTTCGGCGATTTGCATGATTTCTTTCGGGCTTAATTAAATTGGTTACGAACGTTCAAGCTTTATTGAAAGCGCAGTAGGGTTAAAGATAAAGCCAATTATTGAAAGAGTATCACTTACTCTACGCGAACTCACTTGACGCGAAGCACAAAAATGAAGTCTTTAGTCTTTAAAACTAATTTCGGCACTATGCCTGCACAAGACACCTCGCTTTACAAACGACTCTACCAACATGCGCAAAAACGCCTTGTTTTTGAGCCTGGAGTCGCGCGCGGCAAGCAATTACCGGCCTACAAGCGATATGTAGAACTCGAAGAAGTCATGCTGGAGCGTCAACACCGACAAGGCAAACCAGGGCGTGAGGTTTGCCAAGCGCGCGCTGCGATGACTGATGTTGTCATAGAAAATCTATTTCTAGCAGCACTTGATTTTTATACGACCAATCATGGAATAGTGCCCTATAAGATGGGGATTCTTGCTACTGGCGGATATGGTAGGCGAGAACTGAACCCACATAGTGATATCGATATCATGTTTCTTTACCCGGTTAAAGCAAAAGGCAAAGACTTCAGTAAATTCCAAGAAATTATTACCGAAGAAATACTCTATCCGCTCTGGGATCTAGGTTGGAAGGTTGGCCATGCTTCGCGCAATTCGAAAGAAGTCATCGAAGAGTGCCGAAAAGAAATACAATCAAAAAATGCAATTTTAGAATCACGGTTAATCTGTGGGTCAGGCGCCCTTCAAAAAACCATGCGAAAGCAATTTGATAATTTCTGTAAAGAGGAAAACTCGAAGGCTTACATAGAGCAACGTTTGGAAGACGAGAAAGTGCGTCACTCGAAATCTGGCGACACTATTTATTTGCAAGAACCAGATATTAAAAATGGGGTCGGCGGGCTTCGTGACTACCAGAATATTCTCTGGATGGCTTTTATTAAATATGGGTTCACCTCTTTTCGTGATCTAGTGGAAGCAGATTTGCTGCGCGAGGATGAATATGTAGCAATGATTAAGGCATATGACTTTCTTCTACGCACGCGCACGGAACTACACTTACAGAACCGTCGACCTACTGATAAGCTCGACTTAGAACAACAGCCAATCATAGCCCAGAAACTAAACTACGACCAAGAGAATATCTTCCTAAGGGTGGAGCGTTTTATGAAAGATTATTATACCGCAGCTCGGGATATATATCAAACAAGCGTGATCCTCAAGGAACGAATGGCAATTGAATCAACCAGCAATGATAGTGAACGTATAAGCTTCAGCCAGGCACTTCGCGCGTACCAACATCTTCCTAGCAAAGTGGTAGACGGGTTTCGCATTCACCAAAATGTCATAGGCTGCGATAATACAAAGGTATTTGAAGAAGAGCCCCTACGCTTAATTCGCATCTTTAGGTTGGCACAGCAATATGGAGCTAAAATCGAATCGGACTTACGCTATTTAATTACACGTTCGGTTTTACTTATAGACCATACAATCATCAATAGCCCATCTGCAGCAAAAAGCTTTTGTGCGATCTTGCGTAGCCCTGGAGAGGTCTACCCCATTTTGATGCAGATGCACGAACTAGGTATACTGGGACGTTATATGCCCGAATTTGATGCATTAACATGTATGGTGCAGCACGAATACTACCACCGATACACTGCGGACGCTCATGTGTTACGAACTATTCGACACCTCGACCGAGTCTTTTCTAAGCATGACGAGGAGTATGCGCGCTACGAAAAAGAACTACGAAAGAATGACGATCCACTACTACTTTATTTAATTCTTCTGCTGCACGATATGGGAAAGGCCGAAGGTATAAAAAGTCATGAAATAAGCGGAGTCCGCATCGCTCAGTTAGTGTTAGATCGCCTAGGAATAGGCAAGAAGCAGCAAGAGCAAACTTTGTTTATTGTCCGCAGTCACTTAGAAATGGCACGGTTCTGGCAACGTTTTGATCTTGATGATCCTAAAACGGCCGAATCCTTTTCTCAATTTATCGAAGATCC
>CAJWHF010000031.1 GCA_913041275.1 uncultured Opitutia bacterium | reverse complement strand
CGAATCCGATCCAAGAGATCAGTATGAAAGAATTGGGGGGCATTTTCGGCTCACGACAAGAGTTGAGTGTCAATACATGGGGGGATTTAGGATTTTCTGGTTTGGGTAGCCGCAACATTTATCCATGCTTGGGTATAAGCGAAAATAGCATTACGCTAGAGCTCTTCAGGCACTATGTCTTAAATGGCACTTCTTTGAATTCAAACGTGTCCATCGAACAGGTGGATAATGTTGAGGATCTTATAATTTCAAACGGCTCTGCGATTGCTCTTATGCCTAGACTACCTAAAAAAAGTGGCCTTAAGACACTTATGATTAGTAGGGATGACGACAGCCCCGCATTCGGACCAACTTCTAATAATGTTCATCATGGTGATTATCCGATTCGTTTGCCTTTTTGTATCGCTTATAATCAGCGTGACAAATCAAAATTAGTTTCTCTAATCCGTTATTTAATAGAAGATGAAATGGCGTCTTACCTTGAGAGTAATGGTTTGTTTTCTTTGTCTAATAATGTACGTCGTAACTTAGTTATGGAACTAGAGCTTGAGTGATTCTCATCTGCCTGGATGCTTCATGCTTTTACTAAAATTCCCGTTGACTTAAGAAGTTGCTTATAGATTCTACAAAAATTTACAAATGTTCGTGAGTGTAGCTCAGTTGGTAGAGCACTACCTTGCCAAGGTAGATGTCGAGAGTTCGAACCTCTTCACTCACTCCATTTTAAAGCCCTCGTGGACTCTATCCCGAGGGTTTTTACTTTTTATCGAAGCTATGTACCGCTAAAGCTATTTATGCTAGCGGTAGTTCGGTCACTTGCCACGGTAATCCATGCTTCATGAGTTCTTCCATAAAAGGGTCTGGATCGTACTGTTCCATATTCCAAACACCAGAATTTCTCCAGAGGCCTCTAAGAATCATTTGCGCCCCTATCATAGCCGGCACCCCAGTCGTATAGCTGATTGCTTGGCTAGAAACTTCTTGGTAACATTCTTGATGATCACAACTATTATAGATCAAGATCCGCTTTTTCTTGCCACTCTTCGTGCCAGTGATATCGCAACCAATGCAGGTCTTGCCTCTTGTTCGCGGTCCTAAGCTGGCAGGGTCGGGAAGCACGGCTTTGAGGAATTCAATCGGTTGAATCTTCTGCCCCTTGAAATTAATGGGATCAATCGAAGTCATTCCGACATTTTCTAATACCTTCAAGTGAGATAAGTATTTTTGTGAGAAAGTCATCCAGAATCGTATTCGCTTAAGTCCTGGTATGTTCTTACATAGTGACTCCATCTCTTCGTGATAAAGTAGGTACGCGTCCTGCTTTCCTACTACAGGAAAGTCGTATACTTGGTGTACACTCATGGGTTCTACTTCTTTCCATAGGCCTTTCTCCCAATAGCGACCTTTTGCTGTGATCTCCCGGATATTGATTTCAGGATTAAAGTTGGTTGCAAAGTGATGTCCGTGATCGCCTGCGTTGGCGTCAAGAATATCGATCGTCTCAATTTGATCAAAAAGGTGTTTTTGTGCGTAGGCGCAAAATACATTGGTCACTCCAGGGTCGAAGCCGGATCCTAGTAGGGCAGTCAGTCCTGCATCTTTGAAGCGATCTTGGTACGCCCATTGCCACTTATATTCGAATTTGGCTTCTTCTAGCGGTTCGTAGTTTGCTGTGTCTAGATAATTTACACCAGCACTTAGGCAGGCATCCATTAGCGACAAGTCTTGGTAGGGAAGAGCTACATTAATGAGTATCTGGGGGGATTCGGCCTTAAGGAATTTGGTAGTCGCGGCGACATCGTCGGCATCTATGGCAGCTGTTCTAATCGTGACGCCCGTCTTACTGAGCACATCTTTTGCAATAGCTTCACACTTTGAAAGAGTGCGCGAAGCCAGTACAATATCTGTAAATATTTCGGCGAGTTTGGCGCATTTATGCGATACAACATTACCCACTCCTCCGGCACCTATTATAATAATTTTAGCCATGAGATTCCTTATTTAAGGTCGCTTCTTTCTTCAAGATTATTTATCTCCGAATTATTGTAGTATCTTAGCTTTGCATTTTTTATAACAGTGGCTACTGTAATTATTATAGATATTTTTTATGCTTCACAGACGCGTTTTAGTGTTACTTGTATTTTTCTTGGTAGGTATTTTCTTATCGTGTGCTATGTCCTCTAAATCTACATCGCAAGAATTCCCGGATATGGACATAAGTGCTTGTGTATCAGCCTGCGGCTTGCCTTCACATGTAGATTTAAGCAGAGGTAAATATCCTATACAGCGTAGCGAAGAAGAGTGGCTAGAACGCTTGTCCGAACAACAATACCAAGTGACACGTAAACAGGGAACTGAGCGACCTTTTGCAAATCTATACCACGATAGTAAAAAAATAGGCCTCTATCGTTGTATTGGTTGCGACACGCCCCTGTTCACTAGCATGGATAAATTTGATTCTGGTACTGGTTGGCCTAGCTTTACTCGCCCAATCGACGACCGAACCTTGGGTGAAACTCGTGACACAAGTTACGGAATGGTTCGCGTTGAAGTACACTGTAATGTATGTGGTTCGCATCAGGGCCATGTATTTCCCGATGGCCCTGAACCGACTGGCAAGCGTTATTGTATCAATTCTGCATCACTTCGCCTTGAGGAAGCGGATTCGCCAAAAATGGTCGGAATATTAGTCGAATCTTGGTACCTAAAATAATAGGTATACCATTGAACTTATACATTTACCCTAGTTTATAGCGTTATTTTTGCAGACTGAAGCAGGTGTATCTACTAGTTATTTAGTAAACATCTCGTAAATAACGCTTTTCGTCTTTTAGCTTTTTTACGTAGGCTTTCGCGTCTTCTTGTTCAAGCCCTCCCTCTTTTTCTATGATATAGTGAAGAGCATCATCTACATCATTAGCCATGCGAGTGGCATCACCACAGACGTAAAAGTAGGCACCTTTTTCTAACCAAGCGAAGAGTTCTCTACTATTGTCTAGCATGCGGTTTTGTACGTATATTTTTTCCTTCTGGTCGCGAGAAAAAGCTACGTCTAATTTCGTTAAGATACCTTCATTAAGGTAATTTTGCCATTCGCTTTGATAAAGGAAGTCGGTTGAATAATGTTGGTCGCCAAAAAAAAGCCAGTTCTTCCCCGAGGCGTTAGTTGCCTTACGCTCTTCAATGAAGGCGCGAAAAGGGGCTATTCCTGTGCCCGGACCTACCATAATTATAGGAGTCTCGTTATTAACTGGGAGCTTGAATTTTTTGTTAGTTGTCACAAATACCTCAGCTTTGCTTCCCTTGGATATACGCTCGGCAAGGAAGGTTGAACATACTCCCTTGCGCTCTCTTCCATGCGTGTGGTAGCGGACGACTCCTACAGTTAGATGCACCTCCTGCGGATGTGCTTTAGGGCTAGAGGCGATCGAGTAGAGTCGCGATGGTAATTTACGCATAATACTAATAAGAGCGTCCGCAGAAAGTTCTTCAGCTGGGAATTCATACAAAAGGTCTATTATCTCACGGCCACTGATGTAATCCTGTAGATCGTTCTTGTTCTCAGGTTTTAGTAGCTCTTCCAGCTGGTTATCACTTATTAATTCGTTGTAGCGCTTGATGACCGAGAGTGAGAGTGTGGTAATGTCGAGTTTAGAAGTCAGCGATTCTAGCAGTGTGTATGATTCACCTTTTATTTTTACCAGACTACTTGAATTTAGCTTTGTTAATGTGATGATATCTTGAACTACGTCATCAGCGTTGTGGGCAAGTACTGCGAGCGAATCGCCAGCCTCGTATGTGAGTGCCGCCTCTTCGAGCTTGAACTCTAGGTGAATGGTTTCTTTTGCTGAGCCTTCTGCATTTAGCTTAACGCGTTTAAGTAATTCGGCAGGGTAGGGGTTCTTTCGTGAATATTTTTGCTGCGCAGAATGCTTGTTATCTTGTACACTATTAAGCGTTTTTGAATCGGGTGTGGTTGCCTCTTGTAAGCTCATAATACAGTATAAAATATGAAGTAATAGAACAACTATCGTACAAAATGCTAGTCGATTTCACTATTTTAGAGGTTTCTTAGAGTTTTGATTGATAAAATTGATATCGATAAGCTTCAGTTTCAACAGATTGTGCACAATTATGCTCTGCCGCAATTCATCATCCTTAAAGCTATATTCAGTTGATAAATGCTTGGAGTAGCAGTTACGCCTAAAACATCATATGTAAATAGCTATATATTTACCAAGCTATGATGTTACAAGACTTAGTAGTGGGTGCTTTTAGGCATTCTAACCGCTTCTATTTGGGGCTTGGGTAGAAATTCGCTTTGCAACTGGTCCAAAGAGTCGTTGTCTTACTCTTCAGAGCATGTTTTCTACAAATTTAAATCTCTATCAAATTTTCTGCCTATATATACTCCCTTGCTTTTTTCTTGGGAGCCTTTCTGCGCAGGCACCCCTTTTAGTCGATAACAACGCATCTATTAATTTAGAGGATAAAAGTAAAGTGGAGTGGCGTATTAAAAGTGCGGAGCTTGCTTTGGATGCTGGACTGCCAGGGCTGGCAGAGACTATTTATTTTTCATTACTCGATACTCGGAGTGTTTTATCTGCAAGTCGCTTAAATAATGTCCAGATTGGATTGGCGAAGTCTCTTATTTGCCAAACCCGTTATGAAGCTGCCCGTGTGCTCTTAGAAGCGATGTCTATGGAAAGCAAAGGGAGCCAACACGCACTCTATTTAGCTTTATCAATTTACGGACACGGGCGTGAGCCTATTGACGAGTCCGCCTTGCGAATAGCGCTGGAGCATGCTTCCGAGGAAGACTTGCAAAAGGAGGATCTCCCTTGGTTTGCTCTTTTACAGGGCTTAGAAGCGCAAATGTATGGAAATGTAGATGTAGCCACTGCAGCTTTTAATCGTGCATCTAATAGTGCTGGTTCATCGCTATTACGCGATCATTTCGAGGCTATCCTCTTGCGCCAAAAAGTAGTCTCGGCTCCCGCTGATGAGGCTCTTGCTATAGAATTGCAGGCAAAGATAGTGAGCTTGGACGGTCAATCTAGTGCATATCCATTCTTGCGAGAGTACGCCGTTGTCCTTCACAGTCTAGGGCGCACGGAGGAAGCAATTACTGCTATCAATGCTAGTCTTGAAGGTACGTCTTCTGGCTTCTCTTCCTTAGAGCTGGAGCAGTTACGTCTGCTAAAGGGTATTATTTTGGGAGCTTCCTCTCAAAACGGGCGCGAAGTACTAGAAGAATTAATTCGCAGTGGTCGTGATCTTGAGGTCATGGGTATAGCTCTACAGCTACTTGCAAGCTCGCCAGGGCAAGAAGCGGAGTTGCTAGGATTTTTAGAAGAAGCAATTTCTCTAGCACAGCCGCACCCTCTACTAGGTCACTTGTACTACCTGCGTAGTCAACTAGCTTTAAAGGATCCAGCTACAAGATCGATTGCCGAGAGTGATGCCCGTATTCTACTAGAGCAGTTCCCTGGTATGAGTGAGGTTAGCAACGTTTATCGTCTGTTAGCTTATGCTGCTCTTGAGAAAGAGCCACGCCAATACCGAACTGCTGCAGATTATTTAATACGCCTACGAGATCAATCTACTCAAACCGAAGAGTTGATCGAAACTAATCGATTAATAGGTGATTGTTACTTCCTAAATCGTGACTATGCCAATGCGGTAGATTTTTATTTGGCTGCGAGAAGCCGCGAGACTAGTGCCGCGCGTGATGGGGACCTACTACTGCGTCTAATCTCGGCTTTAGTACGCACTGGTTTGATTGATGATGCGTTAGAATTAATTGATGAAGGTGATTTTAATAACAACATTAGCTCAGCAGACCGCTGGCGTGCAGAGTGGAATGTCGCTCAAGCTTTACAAATAAATGGCCAACCGGATGTCGCTTTAAAGCGGGTGCGCTTACTTTTGCAGGATGCTGTCCCCAACACAGTGCCAACAGCGCTCGACCTACGACTACTATGGCTAGAGAGCTACTTGTCACTAGAAGCGAATCAGATTGAGGGTCTAGCCGATCGAGTGATGCGTTTACTAGCTCGCCTCGAATCGATGCCACTTCAATCACACGATGGCGTTGATGTACTCAACCTTGATACGCGACAGACTCTCAAGACAGAAATTCTCCTCTTACAAGGATCCATCCATATGCGAGAGGGAGATATCAATTCTGGTATGCTAGTTCTGAACCAGTTACGCGAAGAATTTTCCAGCTCTGATTCTGCGCAACGCTCGTACCTTATCGAAGCTTCGTATCACGCTTTAGTGGGTGATTTCGTTTCCGCACAAGCGACCCTTTCGGACTTGGCACAAAGATACCCACAGAGTTATTTGGCGCCGCAAGCGCTTTTTGAGGCTGCTCTTTACTGCGAGCGTAGAGGCGCTGAGTTCTATTCTGATGCTGTAGTCTTACATAATGATCTGGCGGAACGCTATGCTTCTGATCCGCTGTTCTACACCGCTAGATTAAAGCAGGGAAATCTACTTCGCTTAATGAACGATTTTGCGGGAGCTCAGATTGTTTATGAGAACTTGATTAATAGTTTTCCCGCTCACCAGATGCGTTACATCTCTGAACTCTCTCGAGCAGACTGTATGCTTGCACTAGCGGGTAACGAACCAGACGATTTGGGTGAGGCTATTAGTGTTTTAGAACGCTTGTTGGATTTACCAAACCTGCCGCTTGATTTTCAGGTGGAAGCTTCTTACAAGTGGGCTTTTGCCTTGAGTAAAAGGCAGTCCGTGAAAGAGGCTGAAGAAGTACTCTCACTAAGTATTACTCGATTCTTGATCGATGAGCAAAATGCTTCCGAATTAAGCGCAACTGGACGTTATTGGATTTCGAGATCTATGCTAGAATTGGGCGAGTTACTCGAAAACAATGATTCACTCTCTGAGGCAAGCCGCATTTACCGCATGATGATTGCTTATAACCTACCAGGGCGACAAATCGCCATAGCGCGTGCGGATCGTTTACTGAGTATTGAATAAGTGAATAATTTAAAACAGATTACTTTTATATATGGATAACTTTCAAAACATTTTCATTCTTCAAGGCGGACCAGTTGTCTATCCACTGCTGTTTGTCAGCATTCTAGGTATAGTGCTTTTTATTGAGCGTACGATCTATTTACACCAAGGGCAGATTGGCAATGAAGACTTTTTGAGTGGCATTAAAAACCTTGTTCGTAAGAATCGGTTGGTAGAAGCACTTACTCTTTGCGAAGATACACCAGGTCCATTGGCACGCATCGTCAAATCTGCCTTGCTTCACTACGGTGAGTCACGTGAATCGATCCGCGCATCGATACAGTCTTCAGCTATCGTGGAGATACCGATGCTAGAGCGTCGCATCGGATCTATCGCTGCCTTGGCAAAAGTGGCACCGATGCTTGGTTTTTTGGGTACAATAATTGCAGCCCTGCAAGCTCTTCATTCGCTAGATTCGTTCAATGGAGACAGCGCTATGCTAAGTCGCCTTCTTGGAGAGGCTTTGATTACTTCGGCAGCAGGCTTAGCTATTGGAATTATGGCTATGCTCGCTTGTCATTTTTTAAACGGTCGCGTACGTGCTCATGTCCAAGACTTTGAATGGGCTGGGCATGAAATCTATGAATTTTTATCTACGGCACCTGAGGTAGTTGCTCAACAGGAGAGGGTAATTAAAGAGTGATATGTTCGCATCTAAAACAGGCGAAAAAGTGATAAATAGTGGCTCCTTTACCGAGCCGTTTGGTCTAACGGCTCGACTTAAGCGACCAACAATAAAGATGGATGTAGTGCCAGTCCTGGATTTACTAGTTATAGCCTTATTTTTTGGCTTACTATTTACCCGATTTGTTATGGTTCCTGGGCTAAGGGTTGAGTTGCCTAAATCCGAGTTGAAAATGTCCCTGAGCAATCTGCCCGTAGCAGTACTTACTATAGGCAACGGCGGTATGCTTTTTTTTGACGGTGCAGTCTTTGAGCTCAACTCGATTAAGCGCGGTTTTGAGAAGCATCATGAGCAGATGCAAGAGCACGACGTTGTTTTACTTATCAAGACCGAGGGTTCAATGAACTTGCAGCTCTTTCTAGAACTCTGCCAAATGGCAAATGAGGCCGGGTTTGTTCAAGTGCAGATTGCAGGAGAACATTTGCCAGATGCGAAATCCATCACGCCTTCTTCTAGAGATACCGAAAGAAATTCAGATAATAGTTTCCTAATAGAAATGTAATGCTTTCGCAGTGGCTCCAGTCAAATCATAGATTTACACCTATGAAGAAGGTATTATCCCCTCGCGCGCTGATAGCAGTATTTTTGGGCATTTTTCTACATATTTTCGGTTATCTAGCCTTTCGTGCTGTTCCTAAGCCCATACTGATAAAAGAAGAAAGTTCCCCTTTTGTGCAATATGTGTCCTCGCAAGGGCTGTTGGAAGGCTCTGCGCTTGACGAGCACGCCGTCCTTTTTGACTCGGCGCCGCTTTTTATACCGGGCCAATGGAATAGTGCGCACAAATTTGAGCCACCTTCGCGCGCACTTCCTTTTTCGAGTTTCTCTGCCTACGAACCAGAAATTAGCTTTTCAGAGGCGCTCTTGCTAGACGATTTACCTACTAGAAAGAGTTACCCTGTGAATTCACCCGTCGATCTGCTTGCATGGCGTTATTGGGATCTTTTCCGTGGGTTTGGAGGTGAGGTGGTGGATATGCGGGAGTTCGAATCAACCGGCTCCTTTATGGAGGTGTGTTTTCTTAATGGTGAGGTCTTACGGGTTTTACCTGTTAGGATTGATCCAGTTTCGATGATGGCGGAGCAACCGGCCAAGTATTATCTGCGCATCGATGAGACTGGCCGTTCGATCGGTCGACCAGCGCTTGCTTCTAGCTCTGGAGATGTGGCTTTTGATGGTGCAGCCTACACTTGGATTGTGGAGTCGGGACTTTCCGCTGGCTTGCCTGCTGGCCTGTTCAAGATGACTATCTACCCTTAAAAATTTCCTTAATACTAACTTATTTTTATGAGTGAAGAAAATCATAAGCAAGATGCTACTATTTTGGCTGAAGTAGAAGCTATGACACAGTCTTGGCCAAATCGCCCGTCCTGGGACGCTTATTTTATGGCGACTGCTTTACTCATGGCCTCCCGATCTAGCTGCGAACGGCTCAATGTAGGCTGTGTGATTGTTTCTGGAGGCACTCAGAAGAATCGTATTATTGCTGCTGGATATAATGGATTTCTTCCAGGTGCTGCGCATAACTCACGACTACGCGACGGTCATGAACAAGCCACTGTGCATGCGGAGCAAAATGCTATTAGTGACGCTGCAAGGCGTGGAGTTTCATTGGACGGTGCGACTGCCTATATCACTCATTTCCCCTGCGTTAATTGCGCTAAAATTTTAGCTGCGGCTGGTATTTCTTGTATAAAATACCACTGCGAATATCGTAATGACGACTTGGTTAAAGATATCTTATACGAGAGTGGCGTAAGATTGGAGCAACTATAAATAAGACTGACTGAATGCATTTGAATCGAAGAAGAAAATTACGTGAATCACAAGGGCTACATGCTGGAAGCTTGTTACTGGCGCATGCCACACTGCAAGAGCCCAGTTTCAGACGAAGTGTCATACTTCTTTGCTCTCATGCAGAAGGGCAGGGGTCTGTAGGTATCATTGTCAACCGTCCACTCGGCCAGACATTAGGTGATTTTGATCCTAAACTTAGCAAATCTATATTAGCAGACGTCCCACTTTTTTCTGGAGGTCCTGTAGAGAATGAGCAGATCATTTTCACAGCTTGGAAGTGGTCCGAAGAGGCCGGCACTTTTCAACTTTATTTCGGAATTGATACTAAAAAGGCACAGAATATACTCAAAAATGATCCCGAATTTCAGATACGTGGATTTCTCGGACATACTGGTTGGAGTAAGGGGCAGCTCGAATTCGAAATAGAGCAAGGATCTTGGGTTATCTCTAGCAGTCTGTCTTCATTAATGAATAAGAACGCAGAAGCTCAATGGCATGAGTTACTTAGTGATGAACGCCCAGAAATGCGCTTGCTAAGTGATCCTCCTGAAGACCCTAAATTAAATTAGAACACCCAGAAATATTTCTGCCTTTGCCATTGACAGGCAATAGTCCTGAGCCTTTCTTCTCCACTTCTCATATTTTTTGTTATGAAAGTTGTATCCTCATTAAAATCACTTAAAGACCGTCACCCTGACTGCCAAGTTGTTAGACGTAAGGGTCGTGTCTATGTCATCTGTAAATCTAATCCTCGCTTTAAAGCGCGCCAAGGTTAGATTATCCTATTATTTTAGAAAGTTACTTATTGTGAAAAATGATCTCCATCCGAAGCTAAATTCTGTCGTTTTTGTGGACGTTTCTACTGGTCACAAATTTTTGACAAAATCTACCATGAAAGGTAGTAAGACAGAGACTATAGATGGTAATGAATATCAATCTGTGATTTGCGATATTACTTCAGACTCTCATCCCGCATTTACAGGTGAGAAGCGTTTTGTTGATACCGCTGGACGTGTTGAGAAATTCCAGACTAAGTTCTCTCGCCGTCGCTAGTTCGTTTAATAATTATAAGCTAGCACGTTAACAGGCTCCGCACCATTAGGGCGGGGTTTTTCTGTACCTATACCAATCCGAAAAGTAATGTTAATATTATAATACTAGGCGGCAGGAAAAATAGGTACGCTCGATTATAACGTTGCTTGCCCTGTAAGTAGAAAAGTAGGACGAAATAAGTAGTCAGACCTGTATAAGCAAGCCATTTGGGGAAACTCTCGAAATGTACAACCATCCAAGGTAGTTGCACACTCCAAGCTACCAGAGAATCCATAGCGTGAATGGTCAACCAAGCGGTGTGATTAATAAATAGAGCAACATTATCTAGGTTTACTAGGCCTAGTGAAAGCGAGATCACACCAGTGCTAATACTAATAGCTGCTAGATTTACTAGCAACATATTTAGAAGTATTGCGCCCGGCGATAGGTAGCCGAAAAAAGCTGCGCTCAAAAGTGCGCTGGACATCCAAGCAGATAAGCTAATTGCAAAGAGCAAGCACACGGCGTCCTGTATCCATGCGTAGGCACGCTGCCAAGGTATCCTATCTGCAGCTGGCAAATACTGAAACGGCGCCCAACGTTTGGAGATTAGCTCATAGAGTGGGAGACCTAGTAACAAAATACTTAGCACTACGGTATAGGATAATTGAAAACCAATACTCCAAAGTTGTTCTGGCATGAAAATAAGAACGCATACAGCCGATGCGGCTAGCGCGGACAAAGGCGACCGCTGCCGCGTGAAAGCAAAACTTGCCCAGAAAAACAGAGCCATCAAAAATGCGCGCACAGCTGAGGGAGAAGCTCCAGTTATTTCCACATATAGATAGAGCAGGGGGAGGCCAATAAAAGGACTCGCTCTCCGAGGTACGCGCACAAGGATTAAAAATTGCGCTATTACTGTGGCAATAACTCCTATATGGAGCCCACTAATAGCGAAGAAATGCATCGTCCCACTCATACGATAGCGCTTCTTTTGATTGTCTATTAGTTCCGCTTTTTGCCCCAGTAGCATGGCAATATAAATTTTTTCTAGCAAATATCCTTCTGGTGCACCTAGTCGCAGGTAATCTTGGAAGCGCATATTCATCTCCTGGCAAAAGAGGTCGAAGCGTGGGGGCGGGCGAATTAATTTAAGTCTGCTGCTACGTTCAAAACGGTAGTGAATACTAGAATTTTTTAGGTAAGCCTCGAAATTATTTTGATCTTCGCTCGGTAGGATTGGTTTGAGTACTCCAGTAGCACTTAATTCACTTCCTCTTTGGAGGATAAATTCACTGGATTGTGGTAGCTTCAAGGAAAAGAAAATAAGGCTACCTTTATTTAAGCGGCTCGTTTTGCTCGCTTCTACGACCTTTGCAATACCTGTTGTATAGCCATACTGGCTATGTTCTTGCATAACTTGCTTCACAACGAAACTGACTTCCGCCTCCCGAATTGGCCTATTGAGTTTTTCTAAATTTGGCGCGCCTAGCTGACGCTTAGCCCCGTAGACCCAAAAGCATAGGGTGCTAGCTAAGAGAAAACTTAGTAGCCATATGATATTGTGCTGACGTTTTGTTAGTAGGCTGACTACTGCCATAAAAATAGCGATTAAGAGTACTATTTCCACTTGTGGTTCTAGCTCACGAGCCAGGCAAAACCCTATCACCATTCCGGGAATAAAAAATAGGGCTGGCGCGCGATCAGGGATTAGACGTTGGCTACTCATTAACTTAAAACTTTCGTCTTGTTAGATCTTGTAAGTATAAAATGTGTAAACTAATTTAAGAATATGTTCAGTGGAGGTATTAGTTTGAAAATTTTGAGGGTGCTCACGCTGTTTGAATCAGCATTCTAGGTGAATTTATACTACAGTTGACCAAGACAAAACAATGAACCTTAAACAAATTTTAAAGAGCTGGCTGTTGATCGCTGTGGGCGTACTTATTGCCTCTAATATGTTTGAAGGTATTCGGTATACCGATTCGGGCGCACTGCTCGTTGTAGTACTTCTTTTAAGCCTTTGTAACGTTTTCCTCAAGCCTTTGCTCCTGCTCTTTGCTTTTCCATTTATAATTCTATCCTTTGGCCTAGGGATCTGGTTAATCAATGCCTTGTTATTTCTACTTGTAGCTAACTTAGTTGATGGCTTCACCGTGGATAGCCTTGGTTATGCTCTAGCGGGTGCCTTCGTTGTAAGTCTGACAGGCGCGTGTGCTAACATACTTTTTGGAAAAAATGGACTACAAGTGCATACTACCTATAATAAAAGTAGCAGAGAAGAGCCTACGGCCTCCCGCACTAGAGGAAGAGGAAAGTCCCTAAATGATGATGACGTTATTGATATCTAGGCTTTTCTACCAGGTAGTGTAGGGCGAAAAATAGAGGATTTTGGCTTAATTTGGTCTTTTTGCTAGATAGTTTTTCTCAATATTGCCTAAAACTATGCGTTTAGTGTATGCTGCGCGTGCTTGACTCCAAGCCCATCTTGCCGTTTGTAGTTCGCTCATATGTCCTCTAGTACAAAATACGATCTCGTTGTTATTGGCGGTGGGCCTGCCGGTTATGCAGCAGCTATACGCGCAGGCCAACTTGGAAAAAAAGTTGCCTGCGTGGAACAAGAACGCCCCGGTGGCACTTGTTTGAATTGGGGATGTATTCCCTCGAAAGCACTGCTAAAGAGTGCGGAGCTATATAATAAGATGCAGCACAGCGAAGACCTCGGGATTACGGTAAAAGGTCTCGATTACGATTTTAGTAAGATTATCGGCCGATCGCGTGACGTGGCGGACACTATGGCCAAAGGCATCGGCTTTCTTTTTAAGAAAAATAAAGTCGATCACATCATCGGCACAGGTATGATTAATGTGCCAGGCATGATCGAGATCACTTCTGGCAAAGATAAGGGCACTCTTCTTTCTGCAGAGAAGACACTGATTGCTACTGGATGTAAGCCTCGCAGCTTGCCGAACCTTGAGCTTGATGGTGAGCGCGTGATGACTTCCCGCCAAGCGCTGGAAATGAAGAATCAGCCCAAATCAATCGTCATCGTAGGCGCAGGTGCTATCGGTGCAGAATTTGCCTATTTCTTGAATGCTTTTGGAACCAAAGTCACACTGGTAGAAATGCTCGATCAAGTCCTCCCGGTAGAAGATCATGAAACAGCAGCAGTCGTAGAAAAATCTTTCAAAAAAAATGGTATCGATTGCCGTGTCTCTACGGCTGTTGAGAACATTAAGGTCAACGCTAAGGGCGTGAAAATGGATCTAGTAAAGGCAGAGAAGAGCGAAAGTATTTCAGCGGATTCTATACTCCTAGCCATCGGTGTTGTAGCTAATACGGAAGGGTTGCTGTCCCCACGAGCTAAGCTTGAGATGGACCGTGGTTACATAAAAGTTGACGAGAATTACGAATCCTCCGCGAAAGGAATCTATGCCGCAGGTGACATCATTGGACCCCCTTGGCTTGCGCATGTTGCTACATTCGAAGCGATTCAAGCCGTTAATGGGATGTTTGGCCATGCCAAGCCAGAGCGTGTCACACAGTTCCCAGGATGTACTTACTGCCTCCCACAGGTAGCTTCTATAGGTAAGACCGAGAAAAAGCTCAAAGAAGAGGGCGTTGAATATAAAGTAGGAAAATTTCCTTTTCAGGCTTCTGGTAAAGCCGTTGCTTCAAATCAGCCAGAAGGTTTTGTAAAAATGCTGGTCGATCCAAAATATGGCGAAATACTAGGGGCGCACATTGTCGGCTCTGATGCTACTGAAATGATCGCTGAATATGGTCTTGGCATGAAGCTCGAAGTTACCGCAGGTGAGATTCACAATACTATACATGCTCATCCTACGCTTAGCGAGGCTGTCATGGAAGCGGCCGCTAGCGTCTTCGGTGAAGCTATCCATATTTAAATAAGACACGCTTTCGGCTGCTCAATTGCCATAGGCGGCTGCCGAATCTGCTTAGCGAATCCAGACTAGATCTCCCTCTTTAACACAGCTAAAGAGCTTGATTATATCACTATTTATCATTTCTACGCAGCCGCCACTAAACGACTGGCCTATGCGTTCTTCATGATTTGTTCCGTGGATATATATATAGCGCTCGTATGAATCACAGCTAGGCCCGGAGTTAAGGCCTGGTTCCATGCCGCGCAGACGCAGGATGCGACTAGTAATTAAGTTAGCAGTGGCTTGCTCGGATGAAAACTCTCTGAAGAGTTTTCCTGTGGCTTCGCGCCCTTTGAACACCATGCCTTCTGGAGCGCCAGTGCCGATTTTATCAGCTATGGCATGAAGGCCAGTAGGAGTGCCATAAGAATCAGCCTTGCAGGAGGGAGGGTTTCTTGATGTAGAGATGGTAAATATTTGCGAAACCATTTCATGCTCGAGTAGCGCCATTGTTTGTGTTTGAATCGATACGATCAAGCGCCGATCTGTAGGTATGATTGACAAGGTGGCGCAGGACTGATTAATACGCGCGTTTTCCTCTATAAAATCAAATGGCATATAATATAGGTATCCTCGGCGCTACAGGTGCAGTCGGTCAAGAAATCATTCGTCTTCTCCACGAGCGTGACTTTCCCTTATCGGAGCTTCGCTTGCTCGCATCGGCACGCTCAGCAGGCAAGGAGCAGTCTTATGGCGGTAATACTTGGACTATTCAAGAGGCTACTCCTGAGAGTTTTTCAGGGCTAGATCTATGTATTTTCAGCGCAGGTGGAGCGCAGTCTCAGCTTTTTGCTCAGGAGGCGGTCCAGCGTGGCTGTATTGTCGTCGATAATAGTTCTGTTTTTCGTCAGGATCCTGAAGTGCCCCTGGTTATCCCTGAGATTAACCCAGAAGTTGTAGACAGCCATAAGGGTATACTGGCTAATCCGAATTGTTCTACGGCCATTTCGCTCATGGGACTCTACCCGTTACATAAGGCCTTCGGTCTTAAGTCTTTTATCGCTTCTACCTATCAAGCAGTCTCTGGTAGCGGTGCTGGCGGAATCATAGAACTTGAGCAGCAAGCTCGTGCCTGGGCGGAGGGCTTGCCTGGTGAGGCGATTAAAAAGGAAGTTTATCCTCATCAAATTGCCTTCAATCTGATTCCCCATGTCGATGAGTTTCTCGATGATGGCTATACCAAGGAAGAGATGAAGATGCTCAACGAAGGCCGAAAGATTATGGGCATCGATGACCTACGTGTCACTTGCACTTGCGTGCGCGTGCCAGTATTCCGGGCACATTGTGTTTCCATTAGCGCCGAGTTTGAAAAGCCCGTCAGTGTAGAGGCTGCTCGCGATGCGGTGCGAAGCTTTCCGGGTGCGGAGTTGGTAGATCAACCAGATAAGGCAGAATACCCAATGCCGCTGAATTACTCTGAGGTTGTTCCTTGCGGTGTTGGCCGGATACGCTCAGATAGTGTTTTTGAAAACGGCTTGGCTCTTTGGGTGACTGGCGATCAGCTTTGGAAGGGTGCTGCCTTAAATGCCATCCAGATCGCCGAACTGCTCCACAAAAAGGGTAAGCTCGGATAATGAGTAAGTGCTTAATGCCTTATAAATTAGTTCGACGCGCATACGAATACTCTTTTCCATCTCACATTCTTTAATACGGGTCTGTAGCTCAGCGGTTAGAGCAGGGGACTCCTAGGTCAATATCTTTGTGTAAGGAAGGGGTATGTTAAGGATGCTGATTATTGAATTAGAGAATTTACCCAATTACCATATCAAGAATTAGAAGAAATTGACTTTTTATAAGCTAATAAATAATTTTGTAGTATGATTTCTATAAAAAAATTAATACTTACATTTTGCTTTCTTTTCACTAGCTTTTTATTTGCTTGGCAGCCATCTGGCTGGGTTTACCAACTTGGAAATTATCATTATGATTTGCAATCAGGCAAATGGTACTACACAGACACATCTTGGGATTTTTGGTACACTGGTATGTCAGAGCAGGGTTGGACGAAAGAACCAACCGACGGATGGAATTACTACACATGGCCTTACTTTTGGTCTAACACTCTAAATGAATGGTGTTTCGCATCTCCAGACCCAGGTCCAGCAGCTTATGTTGTTAGCCTAGCTACAGGACAATGGAGTATATTTGGTTACGAAGTTGATACTTCATATGCGCCTAGCTCAATCGAAGAAGGAGCTGTAATTGAAGAAACCGATGATTCTTATTCGTCCAGTGACACTATTAGTTTTGCACTCGGAAATAATGAATACATAGAATTTAATAA
>CAJWHF010000030.1 GCA_913041275.1 uncultured Opitutia bacterium | reverse complement strand
ATATCGGCTGGGATCTCTCGGGCTATGATGCGCTCGAAGAGAGTTTTCATCAATTAGAGCTTCGGATTTTGCTGGTTAAAAATTGAAACAAAATCGGCCATGAGTTGGCGCAACTCTGCTTTCATTGCATCAATTTCATTTATGTCGGAGCGGGCGGTGCGGAGCATTTCAAAGACAGTAGCGACCGTCTTCTCCCTATTGCGATCAATCGTGATATGGTCCCGCAGACGAAGAACAAGATCGAACTGACCAGAAGACGTGCGGGTTGCAGTATCAATAGAAAGCTCAATAAGGGGCACATTCAGATCTGGTTCATTAGCTATGTAGGTGCGCAAGTCGATATCACCACGGCGCAATTGCAGTTCCATTATCTCGCTCAAATCAAGACTTTCTGTAGATGTGACCTCCGTAGCAAGCGTGGTATCAATGTTCATGTAGAGAAAATTAATCGCACGCAGATGACTAGGATTCTCCTGAGCATAGAGACCCACAGTAGTAGAACAAAAAACGCAGAATAAAATAAATAAATAATGCATATAGGATATGTAAGTAAAAATACTTCAGTTGTAAAGGACATCACTACCAGATTACTACTCTTATAAGACAAAGACTTGTAAATTGGATCCTTGGGTTACCCATTCACATACTAATTCATCAATCCAATTACGCACGCGCTGATACTGGCTCTCGCAATGTTTCGTCCAATACTTCCCTTCTGGGCATACAGCCTCACGCAGGCCCGTAACGAGTAGTATTCCTTCGCGGCGACCCGCCAATTTCTTCATCTCTGTGACAATGGCTTGACGAATCCATAGCGGACTAAAATCTTCTAAAAGGGGCACATGCCAATGGGCAAACGCCAATTCAGATGGCTCACGTTCTTCCCCGAAATGTAAGCGGGCAAGCTTATCTACGTATTTGCCCAGCGACACATTAGCGAGCTCATCAGGCTGCTCTTGAAAGGCAAACTCCAAGGCTCGGCGAGCGTGCTCCGCCCGATCAGGATCAGAAACTCGACCCAGCAATTCATTTAGGGTGCGGAGTTGATCTACTGTTTTTACTATAACCTTAGGCATTTTCGGTCGATGCCTTAAGCTCGTTAATTTCCTGAGCGAGTTCTGTGAGGTCACGAAAATCTTTGTAGACAGAAGCGTAGCGTACGTAAGCGATCTGATCTAGATGCTTTAGGCGTAACATGATCTGTTCGCCCACTGCGTGCGCGGGAATTTCGTGATCGAACTCCTTCTCAAGCGTAGTCAAGACATCGGCGATCAACATCTCGATCTGGAGGACATCAATTGGGCGTTTTTCGACCGCTTTCTTTAGTCCACCTAGCATCTTAGCACGATCAAAGTCTTCGCGCCGACCATCGCGCTTAACGACCTGCAAATTAACACGCAGAACTTCTTCAATGGTAGTAAAACGATAGCCGCAATTGAGGCACTCGCGCCGGCGTCGAATCGAGTTTTCGTTTTTGCCAGTCCGAGTATCAAGAACTTTGGTATCAATAGAGGCGCATTTAGAGCATCGCATAATAAGTAGTGTGAATACAAATAAACACTGCAAGAAGGCAGGCTTACGTATTTAATATGTAACACTACTATATATAGTGAGATATGATTACAATACCTATATTTAGTGCCTAAACCGCTATAAATTGAGGAAATTCTCTAACATCCGTATACCCTGCTCAGTAGCAAGGGACTCCGGGTGAAACTGGACGCCCCATAGCGGTAGCTCTTTGTGGGCAAGGCCCATAATCTCGCCCTCATGCGTTTCGGCGGTAATCTCTAGGCAAGAAGGTAGGCTAGCACGTTCAACCAATAAAGAATGATAGCGTGTAGCTTGCATCGGGTTCGGCAGACCAGAAAAAATATCTGTATCTCGATGCTTCACAGGACTAGTTTTACCGTGCATTAGACGGTCGGCGCGCACAACTTTACCCCCAAAATACTGGCCGATACTTTGATGCCCGAGACAGACACCAAGCAGGGGTTTCTTTCCTGCGAATGCCTCGATCATATCTAAGCTTATGCCCGCCTCATTAGGCGAGCAAGGACCAGGAGAAATCATCACTCGGTCAGGATTAAGTGCCAGCGCTTCGTCTACGGTGATAGCGTTGTTGCGAAAAACTTGCTGCTCAACACCCAATTGTCCAAAATATTGAACCAAATTATAGGTAAAAGAATCAAAGTTATCGATTACTAACAGCATAGATGTGGGTTCAGTATGAAGTATAAATAAAGATCGGCAAGTCGGATATGTTCAAGTGATGGGCCTGCGAATAATATATAAGACTACGGAGTGACTTAATTTCTAAACCTAGATTTTACTACGAACCGAAAAAGCTGATTCTTTTCTGCAATATTAATCTACTATTTTTTTCAAAGTGAGCGCGCCCTAGTGACTTAAATCATCTCCAAGAACTCGCGCAGCTTCTTGTACATCTTTATCCCCTCGCCCGCTGAGATTACCAATGATTATCTGATCCGATGCCATCTCCTGCGCACGCTTCATAAGATAAGCAATACCATGAGATGTCTCAAGTGCAGGCACGATTCCTTCTATCTCACATAGGTCTTCGAAAGCTTTTAAAGCCTCACTGTCTGTGGCATAACCGAAATCGATGCGGCCCTTCTCGTGATAATAGGCGTGTTCGGGTCCGACAGCTGCGTAGTCTAGCCCAGCAGAAACAGAGTGAGTTAGATCAATCTGCCCTTCTGGACTTTGTAGGATCCATGTTTTAGCTCCCTGTAGAACACCTAGTTGCCCCCCCTCGAATCGCGCAGCATGGTGACCACGTTTGATTTCTCGGCCACCCGCTTCGACACCGGTCAAGCGCACTTCGTAGTCTTTTAAAAATGCAAAAAATATACCAATAGCATTCGAGCCGCCTCCAACGCATGCAGTCACCTCGTCCGGCAGACGGCCTTCTTTTTCCATAATCTGTCTACGGCACTCCTCTCCTATAACACGATGGAAATCGCGCACCATCATAGGAAATGGATGCGAACCAAGCGCAGAGCCAATAATATAATGGGTTGTGCGGACATTAGTCACCCAATCACGCATTGCTTCATTAACGGCTTCTTTGAGCGTTTTTTGCCCAGCGCTGACGCCGCGTACCTCTGCCCCGCACAAGCGCATACGGTAGACATTAAGCGACTGACGCCGCATATCCTCTTCGCCCATGTAGATCACACACTCAAAGCCCAATTTGGCGCATATCGCTGCGGTTGCGATGCCATGCTGACCCGCGCCTGTCTCAGCAATGATACGCTTTTTGCCCATACGTTTGGCAAGTAGTGCTTGCCCTAGCGCGTTGTTAATCTTGTGTGCGCCCGTGTGAAGTAGGTCTTCCCGCTTAAGATAAATTTTAGCGCCCCCGCAGTGCTGTGTAAGTCGTTCGGCATAATAGAGATTCGTCGGACGGCCAGCAAACTCTCTAAGCTGGTGATCCAACTCTTTCTGGTACTCAGGATCTTTACGAGCCTCATGATAAGCCTCTGTGAGCTCGAAGAGAGGTGTCATTAGAGTCTCGGGAACGTACATACCGCCATAGGCACCAAAGTGACCACGAGCGTCTGGTAAGCTGAGCGGATCTACATCGAGTTGTGGTCTGGGAGTAGTCATATACTTAATACGGCGACGGGTGGACTAAGTTGTCAAGCGGGATGAAGAAGAACTACTTCAATCAAGCTGTGCCTCAAACTCAGATACATCTTTGGGCGTATCAATACCAATAGTAGTTTGATGGGTGATTGCGACATGTATGCGATATCCATGCTCCATGGCACGGAGCTGCTCTAATTTCTCGGTCTGCTCAAGAAAACTTGGCTCTAGGTCCAAGAAGGCATTGAGGAAATCGGCCTTATAGGCATAGAGTCCAAGATGACGATAGCAAGCGTGCTTCGCAAGCCAGTCAATATCTACTTGCCCACTAATATCACGAGCAAAAGGCATAGGCGAACGTGAAAAATAAAGAGCGTATCCAGCTCGGTCCCGAACCACCTTAACTTGGTTAGGATCGATAAAATCGTCTGGACGACTAAAAGGTATTGCCAGCGTTGCTATCGATGCCTCCCCTTTTAGTCCAGACGCGAGAGAACGTATTTGGTCTCCCGTAACCATAGGTTCATCTGCTTGCACATTAATTACGACATCAGCGCCTACCAGTGAGTTAGCCTCGGCTAAACGATCTGTCCCACTAGGATGATCACAACGCGTTCGGATTGTCGAATAACCTGCCTCGGTTAAGCAGCGCTCCAAAGAATCGTCATCAACGGCAAAATAGAGCGAAAATTCCGGAGCAACAGCACGAATACGATCGGCTGTCCATAGTACGATGGGCTTACCACGTACTTCATGTAAGAGCTTACCCGGGAAACGCGTAGAAGCGATGCGCGCAGGAACAATAATAGAAGGTGATTTTGACATCTGTCTAAGTATCATTATGAAACTAAAAGAATGGACAAGGAAATCAGTGCCGTCGACACAGCATTTTTACTAAAAAACAACACTAATGCTGCAATACTTGACGTTAGAGAAGAGAACGAGTTGTCGATTTGCCGTATCGAGGGAGCGCTCCACATTCCAATGGCCGAAGTCCCAGATCGATACTCAGAATTACCCAAGGATGCTCCACTAATCGTATTTTGCCACCACGGAATGCGGAGCCTTAAAGTCGTAGAATACCTTAGGGCAAGAGGCCTTGAAAACGCCATTAATTTGACCGGAGGGATCCATGCTTGGGCAAATGAAGTAGACGCAGAAATGCCGAAGTACTGATCACATATTTGCTAAATCATTATAAAAAATTACATAGTCTAAAATAAATCCATCTCATCCATAGAAGGTACTCCGACTTCCCCTCTAAAGGGCGTGACTACTGGTGGGTCATTGGAGTATTCAATTACAATAGGTATTGGCAAAGTCTTATCACTTTTGGCAATAGGCTCATTACCTTCTATTTGATCTTGCTCGATAACGTGAAAGTGGGGCTCGTAAGCCGCTAAATTACTTATTGAAGAAGAATAGGTTCTAGCTAGCTCTAAAAAAAGCTGAATCTGTTCATTTGTTCGCTCTGCGATCGCTCCGACTTCAATGGATGGGTTTGATTGAGAGCCTGCCCCAGAGAGGCGCTGCCCATTCCTTAGAGTATAAGTCTTACCTGTAAAATCGGTAAAACGCACGAGACCATCGCGACATGAGATACGGAAATCAAACCTCTGACTACCGGGATCGAAGGAAATGTGCATTTGCCAAAGGGCACTCGAAGACCTGATACTTCCTAAAGGTGTTTCCACTAGATACTGGGATGAATCAAACATGTCTCTGTTATCAATAGTAATTTGTCCCTCTCGGAAATTTAAAATCACCCGACTCTGGCTTGCTTCCTTTTGACTTGATTGCCAGTCAACCAAATCAGGTATAGCCTGCTCGAATCGATCAATTGTAAAACTCCCATCGCCTTCAAAGAGAATAGTGCTGCGGTTCGATGCACTTAAAAACACATAGGAACCATTATTGGCCCGGCAACCAATCAGTCCCTGCATAGGAACAGGCATTTGATTTGCGACAAAATTGACTTCTTCTTTTCCCATATGCGAGATAGAGATATCACCGGATAGCTCTTGAAGAATCAGTACTCCACGAACAGTTACTTTCGCTTCACAGAAGGAGGCAAGAAGTAGTAATACAGGAATAAGTTTGGGCAATGAAGATGACATCACAGAATGCGTAATTTTCGCTGAAGGCGAGCCGCCGTTTCATTTCTTGGGTTAATTTCTAGGGCGCGCCGCACTAAGCCTAGGGCATCCTCAGTTCGGTCCTTGTAGGAGCTCAAGTAGGCAGCGTAATAATAGTGAGCGTTACTATTATTAGGCGCTAGCTTAAGCGCTTCTACCAATGCATCCTCAGCCAACGTTGTATCTCCATTTAAGGCTCTGGCGACACCCAACTGGGCCCAAGTTTTCCAGTATTTCGGGCTTAATTCCACTGCTTTACTAGCGCAGGATACTGCGCGCATACTCGAATTTTTAAATGAGGTAGGATTGCGATAATAAGTTTGGCATATCGAAGAACTCAGACCTAACCAGGCGTCTACATTTAAAGAATCCACAATTAAGGCGTCCTCGTGCAAACGAATGATTCTGTCGAGCAAAGCGTTATTACCTGAAATATGAATCTGCTGGCTCGCTACGTTATCCAATTCTTGGTGAGCACGCATTTCAAGCGCTTGGCCTTCTAACTTATTGGAGCTAAGTACATAGAAAGACAAGCTAGCGCAGGTAGCCAATAAAGCATAGCCTGTGATAGTTACTCGATGCTCTGATAGCTTAAATTTACGATCAAAACTGGTCTTAACTAAGACGGCAAGTAAGAGAACACCATATAAAGACAATAATGGCACATAAAAAATAAATGTGAGCGCTAGGCATAGACCAAAAGCTAGCGTACTGGCTATTCCTAGAGAGAGAAAAAAACGTAGGGTCGGTACTCTAAAACCTTTTTTATCTTGGATTCTTAACAAGTAGGGCTCACTCCTCCATCGTTTCCATGCTTTGCGTAGGATGAATAAAACAGGAATTCCAAATAAGGATAATCCAACAATACCGAACTGACTCAAGACCAGCAAATAATCATTATGTGGCGTGACTGGAGCATCA
This sequence comes from uncultured Opitutia bacterium, assembly GCA_913041275.1. GTDB lineage: Bacteria > Verrucomicrobiota > Verrucomicrobiia > Opitutales > Coraliomargaritaceae > Thalassobacterium. The sequence goes on along the minus strand of CAJWHF010000030.1, from coordinate 10,189 downwards.
GCTAGAGCGACCCTTGGACTTTGTTCGAAACTAGCGCCGAAGGCACCAGCACCAACACCCGTTATCGGATTTTCGGCAGCCATTGCTAGTGCCTCCTCCCAGAGTACTAGCCGTATCCCCATTCCCTCTTGATAAGAGGTATGCTCTAAGCCGTTTCTGAAACGCGGAATATTGTCGATCACGACAGTAAATATAATGCTAGCTAACGCCATCCCGGCAATGGAGTAGACAATTCGCCGCTTACGGGTACGAAAGCAAAACCATGGAATTAAACCAAATAAAATAGTAGCCGCAACTATTGCCCAATATGACTGCGAAAAAATGAGTGCCCCAAGAAACATTAGCGAAATATAAAAAGCTAATATACGTAAAATCACTGCTAAACGGGGAACGGCTGCCACTATGACAAGCAAAGGAATGAGAATAAGTAATAGTGCAGCAAAGGAATTAGGATCAGCAAAGGCTCCCGTTGCACGCCCCAAGAAGTCGGAGTGTATTTCCAAAGGAAAATCGGTCGATTTATTTAATAAATTTCCAGGCTCTTGAAAAAATTGATAGAACCCGTTTAAAACTGCGATACAGGCGGCTACAAGGCTCATTATTATTAATGCCCCAAGGTGCGTGCGTGAACGCAGATTATTTGAAAGCACCCAGAATACGATAAACAACTGTAGTGCATGGATCATTTCATACCAACCCCGCCATGGTACCGGTGATATCCAGAAGATACTGTAAAGTAACCACATTAAACCAGGGACGAAAAATAGCGGTACGTGACTCAAACGTTTCTGCCCCCTCTCGACCGAGGTAAACCAGCAACCGTGTAAGATCAGCAATAAGGCATATAAAGGTAAGAGAACCAGTTGACCATCTGGTCGCACCCCACCAAGTGAAAGCGTAGTCACAATGAAAATTACGCCAAGGCAAAGTGTAATAAGCCAATCAAGAAAATTAGCCCAATTAAGCCTCCCAAATAAAGAAATTCTGAAACGCGATTTTGTTCTAGTTGCCATTGGGGGTATCAACTGAATTTAGTGATATATAATGATATAAATAGTTAGTCGACTTGAAGGTAAACTAATAATTTTCGCTTATATTTCCAAACTTGTAACTATAGAATATTCTTTGTTATATTAATAATAACTTCTTTTTCTAATATGAAGTCCCAAAACCCAAAACTTAACGAGAAAAAGTCTAAACCTGCTAAGGTTCGTACTAACAGCCTTTTAAATTGCAGGAAACTACTGGTATTTGGAGCCTCAGGACACGCTAAAGACGTCCTAGACGCTGCCATATTACTAGGTTACGAGGAGTTTACTTTAGTAACAACTGACGGAACTTCTGACATCGCAGATAGGAATGCCCTAAAGGAGTCAGATTTTGATCCCTCAGACTACGCGGACTGGGATTGCATAGTAGCCATTGGAAATATTACCCACCGAAAACACTTTCTCAGCTCGTATGCCTGCCTGCGCCAAGTCAGTATTATTTCACCCTCGGCGGTCGTCAGTAAATCTGCAAAAATTGGGAGTGGTTGTTATATTGGAGCGTTTGCTTATATAGGTCCAAATTCAATTTTGGGACAGGCATGTATAGTGAATACGCATGCTATTATCGGTCACGACTCTGAGATCGGATCCTACTCACAAATTGGCCCAAAAGTCTGTATATCAGGCAATGTAAAAGTCGGAGAAAGCGTATTTATAGGTGCGGGTGCTATTTTTAATAATGGCTCTAAAGAGTCCCCTTTACTAGTGCCAGACTTTGTCGAAATTGGGATGGGTTGCCATATTACTAACTCTATCAAACATAGAGGGCTCAAAATAATACCAAAACCTAATCACATCAGCATAAACCCTGATCAATAGATTAGACTATATCCACTATAGATTACTCCTCGATTCCCAAGACTCGGAGGCTATCTAAAATGCTTTTAAAATAGGGGTCTTTTTCTAATGTATTAAAAGGCTTATTTGATGAAAGCCGCACAAAGAGCTGCTCCTTACCCAAATCAAGGCCCATTTGATAGAGGTTAAAAATGAAGTAAAATTGGCGCTTAAAACTATCTATACCTGACTTGGTCCAGACCATCTTTTCGATGTATTCATTAGGCTCACCCCCCAATAAGTGCCAGAACATTACATAAGTGTCAGCGCCTTGTTTTTCATAAATACCCCACTCATGTTGCTTCAATTGACAGCCAGCAAGGCGCATCTTACGAGCACTTTCTCTCTCTTTTATATTCCAACCAGCAATAACCCAACAACTGTCTGGATTATGAATAGCTACGGAACTATACGGTTCACTACCGGGCAACCAGTAGGCAATATATACCATAATTTTGGTATCTCCACGAACGTATTCTCGGGAAAAGTAGTCATCTAAATTTAAAACATCGAGCACACGCTCTTCACCATCTGGGTTGGAAGAAAGAGGCACTTCATGTGATACCCAACCAGGTATCTCTTCGGGTAAGATTTCTTCAAGTGGTTTCTCTATTGTTCGCTCCGCGGTTGGAACAAAAAAAATAAATACTCCTGTCATTGAAAAAACAAAAAGCAGCCCAAGGGACATAAAAATAAGAATGCTGCGTCTCATAGAAAGTAGATAAGATTAAGGGAAATTTAACTTTCGAATCTCAAGATTCAATGATAGCTCGTGCTTATTAAGTCAAGTTTCGCAATGGAGGCCTAACAATAACCGTATTCTGTGGTAACATTAAGAAAGCTCAAGAAACCAGAGTATGCTTTTAATAAGCTAAACTTCACACTTGGAAACAAATTCATTGCACATGACAAAAAGCTAGCCTTATATAAATGAACTCAGAATTGATAGCACTCCCCAAGAGTGGAAGAGCAAGAATAACTTAGTATATTAACCTAAATCGCAAGAAAGGACCTACCTTGGATATTAAACTTATAAAACAAATCATCGACCTGATGAAACGCTCGGATATTTCCGAATTCGAATTTGAAGAAGACGGTCTTAAAATACGCCTCAGCAGCAAGGGCAGTGAAGCACCCCAAGTGATACAAGCTAGTCCAATACCAGTAGCAACTACTCCTGCAGTCACAGTGGCTAGCGAAGAACATAATCAGAGCGCGCCCCCTTCTGAAGATGCAGGTATATCTGTAATAAAATCACCTATGGTCGGCACCTTCTACAGGTCTGCCTCTCCAGATAGTCCAGCTTTCACAGATGTAGGCGCTAAAGTCGGCAATGATAGTGTGGTCTGTATTATCGAAGCGATGAAGGTAATGAACGAAATCCAGTCTGAAATGAGTGGGACCATCACCGAACTACTTGTCGAAAATGGGGAAGCGGTCGAATACGGTCAGCCTCTATTTAAAATCAAAACTACTTAATCCTACCGGATGATTAAAAAGGTACTCATCGCAAACCGCGGCGAAATTGCACTACGCATTGTCCGTGCCTGCAACGAACTAGGAATTAAAACGCTAGCTGTCTACTCTGAGGCTGACGAGCAATCCCTCCATGTGCAACTCGCCGACGAGGCAATTTGCATCGGACCAGCAGCTAGTAATCAAAGCTACCTTAAGGCCGACCGAATCATTGCAGCAGCCGAAGTTGCGAATGTAGATGCGATCCACCCTGGATATGGCTTTCTTGCGGAGAATGCTGAATTTGCTGAGCAGTGCGCACAGTGTAAGATTAAGTTCATCGGTCCGGGCAAGGATGCGATTGTCAATTTTGGTGACAAAGCAAAAGCCCGAGAGATGGCAATCAAAGCAAAAGTCCCCATTATTCCTGGCAGTGACGGTACGGTAGATAACGAAAAAGAAGCTCTCTCTGTAGCCAAAAAAATTGGATATCCTGTCATCATTAAAGCGGTTGCAGGCGGAGGCGGAAAAGGAATGCGCACAGCCCATAATGCTGCCGCATTCTCCAAGGAATATAATAATGCCCGAAACGAAGCCGAAAAAGCATTTGGCAACGGCGCGGTCTATCTTGAGCGCTTTCTAGAAGCACCACGCCATATTGAGATACAAGTCTTGGGAGACCAGTTCGGTAATGTAATACACCTCGGGGAGCGTGACTGCTCCGTACAGAGGCGCCACCAAAAATTAATTGAAGAGGCGCCCTCCCCTTTCATCTCTGATGATATTCGCAAGAAGATGGGGCGTACTGCAGTGAAGCTCGCTAAGTCAGTAAAATACGAAGGTGCAGGAACCGTTGAATTTTTAGTAGATGGGAAAGGAGACTACTTCTTTATCGAAATGAATACTCGCATTCAAGTAGAGCACGGTGTGACTGAAGAAGTTACTGGGGTCGACTTGGTTAAGGAGCAACTCCTTATAGCAAGTGGTAAGAAGCTGAGCTACGAACAAAAAGATATAAAAATCACTAAGCACTGCATACAGTGCCGCGTCTGCGCGGAGGACCCAGCCCGCAATTTTGCGCCCTGCCCAGGTGAGATAGGCCTCTACTACGCTCCAGGAGGGCATGGTGTGCGGATTGATTCGCATTGCTACAGCGGTTACACGATACCTCCCTTCTACGACAGCATGATAGCTAAAGTTATGACCTTTGGACGAACTCGCGAATTGGCTCTCGATCGCATGGATAGAGCACTTGGCGAATACTTAATCCGTGGTATTAAAACTAATACTACTTTCTCGCGCGCCATCATACGAGACCCCCACTTTCGTGATGGTAAAGCGACTACTAAATATATCGAAGAGTTCCTTGAACGCGTGCCTAAGAACATTTACACTTAAAGCCAATACCACAGTATACCAATCATGAGTAAGGATAAGAAACAAGCCAACGAATCAACTATCCCCACTGTTTCGGAAGAATCTAGCACCTTGGGTGATATTCGCATCAACCATAGCGTAGTTGCTAGCATTGTCCGTCTAGCAGCACTAGAAGTTAGCGGTGTTGCTGCCGTAGGTGGCAGCTTCGTCGACGGGATTACGGAGATTTTTTCTAAAAAAGGAGGTGAAAGCGGCGTGCGCGTCGATGAAGATGAAGTGGGTGATTACCGTATTGAGGCACGCGTTATTCTCCGCTTCGGCGTCGAACTAGCAGCAGTAGCCGGTGAGATCCAACAACGAATCGCCGAGCAAGTTGAAAAAATGACCAGCAAGAGTGTCGCCCGTGTAAATGTAATCATCGATGGTGTTCGAACAGAAGATGACACTCCCGAAGATACGGACCAGTGGGGCGATGAACCGCACACAGATTAAGGTCTAGTAATCGAATCAAACTCCAATGGCTCAGCCTATCGATAGTATCGAAAACGCTAACTGGTGGAGCACTATGCACGGGTTCTTTGATTCGCTACAGGGTCTACCAGGACCAAAATTACTCTATTGGTCACTTGCTGCGGTAGCAGTATTGTATTTCTTAATACTATTTCTTCGGAGGCAACCAAAGAATGTAGTAGCCTACTGTACTGAGAATGGGAGTGTTACTGTGAGCCGTAGCGCCATTATAGAACTTGTTCAAACATCTTGTGAGCAAATCCAAGATATCTCCAAGCCACAGGTTAAAATTAAATCCGAAGGTGAAACCTCTCACTTTGAAGTGAGTATTAAACTCAAGAGTGGCGGTTCACTGCGTACGATTGAACAAACCCTGCAATCGCATCTGCGCCAAGCCCTCACAGAGAATCTCGGTATTGAGAACTTGGGCCAAATTAATATAGTAGCTACAGGCTTCAAAAGCAGCCGTATAGACTCCACTATTAGTAGTAAGGCTAGCTATTTATCCCCCATAGAAATAGAGGAAGATAAAGAAGAAGGCTTCTTTCATTAGCATTAGGGCTAGTAATTAAGAAAGTAGCTATATCAGTAGCAAAATCTGAGCTCGATCGAAGTAAACATGCCCTACCAAGCTAACAGTCTAGCTCATGATAAAAGTTTATCCACATACCTGATGAGTGTTTGTACGAGGCTTTTTTATTCGGCGATCCGCCGACGCTACCTGTGGTCTGGCATTCGGAGCTTTTTGATATGTATTACAATCTTACTTTTCTTTCTACTCACCCTAGCTAGTTGTTCCCCGAAAGGAGAAGACGAAGCGAGTCTAGATACTTTTGCTTCAGATTTTCGCGCAGCTAACAATGGAATAAGCATTGAGCCTATGCTTGCGCTTTACTCATTATATGGATCTACAGATAGGACCAAAATAATGTTAAAAAATGCTCTACTTTACGAGCATGGGCTGCCCATTCTAAGTATAAATTTTGAGCCATTAATTGGTTCTCCTGACGAGCAGATCGAGTACACTTACGAAGGTATAAAATACGGCCCAAGTCTAAAACCTATTTATAGAATGCGTGTGCGCTACAGAACCGAAGATCGTTTTGAGAGCCTCTTTACAATCGGAAAAAATCCTCAAGGTGCATGGCGAATAGTAAGCTCTAAACCAGTCGAAGAATTACCCTCGGATTTATAAACTACTATTTACGAACGGCTGATTGGCTACAAGATAGCTAGTATATTATTGAATGTATCGCTTGGACACATCGCATTCTGAACTTTATCTACATCGGCACGATAGTAACCACCAACGTCCATTACAGATCCCTGCGCATCATTGATCTCGTCGATAATCTTAGATTCGTTCTCTAAAAGCGATTTGAACACCGGATCAAAGCATTTAGCCAGTTCAGCATCTTGGTTTTGAATCGCTAACGCTTCAGCCCAATAAAGAGCTAAATAGAAGTGGCTACCTCGATTGTCTATCTCACCAACGCTTCGGGAGGGCGACTTATTTTCACTAAGAAATTTAGTATTAGCTTTCTCTAGTGACTCAGCGAGTACTTGTGCCTTTGGATTATCAAACACTGAGGATAGGTGCTCGAGGGATACTCCAAGCGCTAGGAACTCACCGAGCGAATCCCAGCGCAAGTGGTTCTCCTTCTCGAACTGCTGCACATGTTTAGGAGCAGATCCTCCAGCGCCAGTCTCAAATAACCCACCACCATTCATGAGCGGGACAATAGAGAGCATCTTAGCGCTAGTCCCTAATTCAAGAATAGGAAATAAGTCAGTCAAATAGTCTCTTAGTACATTACCAGTCACGGAAATAGTATCCTCACCAGCCTTAGCTCGCTCAAGTGTGAGCTTAGTAGCCTCGATTGGCGCTAAGATACGAATATCCAAACCCGTTGTATCATAATCTTTGAGGTATTTTTCTACCTTGCTAATTAGTTGTGCGTCGTGGGCTCGATCTTGATTGAGCCAAAAAATGGCTGGTGTATTACTCGAGCGAGCTCGAGATACTGCTAGCTTCACCCAATCCTGAATCGCAGCATCCTTGACCTGACAAGCTCTCCAAATATCACCTTTTTCTACTGAGTGTTCGATCAGTACCTGATCATTGGCATCGACTATACGCACGGTACCATCTTTAGGAATCTCAAAAGTCTTATCATGTGATCCATATTCTTCAGCCTTCTGCGCCATTAGACCAACGTTGGGAACGGAACCCATGGTACAGGGATCAAAGGCCCCATTGTTCTTACAAAATTCAATCGTCTGCTCATACACCCCAGCATATGATCGATCAGGAATCACAAAGTTTGTATCCTGCTGCTCGCCATTCCTATTCCACATTTTACCAGAGCTGCGTATAGCTGCTGGCATAGAAGCGTCGATAATTACATCACTGGGCACGTGGAGGTTTGTTATGCCATTATCTGAGTCTACCATAGCGATTTCAGGACGCGTTTCATAAACGGCATCAAGATCTGATTGGATAGCTTCTTTCTTCTCGAACGGTAGCACCTCAATCTTTGCGTGGAGATCACCAATCCCATTTCTCAGGTCGATACCCAGCTTAGCTACGAGGTCTTTGTGTTGCTTGAAAAAATCCTGGTAAAAAACCTCTACAGCGTGGCCAAAAATAATGGGGTCGGATACTTTCATCATAGTAGCCTTCATGTGGAGTGAGAAAAGCAGATTCTTATCTTTAGAAGCTTCTATTTGTTCGCTCAAAAAACTACGCAGTGCCTTCACGCTCATAAATGTTCCATCAAGGACCTCACCAGCTTGAAGCGAGAGGTCTTCTTTCAGCACGCTTATATTACCATCAGAGTCTACGAACTCGATTTTTCCAGTAGTCGCATTGTGTAAAGTGACTGACTTCTCATTAGCGAAGAAATCGGAATTTTGCATACTAGAGACCATTGACTTAGAATCTTTCTCCCACTCTCCCATTTGGTGTGGATTACTTTTAGCATACAGTTTAACTGCAGATGCCGCACGACGGTCAGAATTTCCTTCACGCAGTACTGGGTTCACCGCACTACCTTTGACTCGATCATAGGCCGATTTGATCTCATACGATTCTTCTGTCTGCGGATTAATAGGATAGTCAGGTAGCTCAAACCCATTATCCTGGAGCTCTTTTATACAAGCCAGTAACTGAGGCATAGAAGCCGATATATTAGGAAGCTTGATTATATTAGCTGAAGGCGATTTGGCTAGTTCTCCCAACTCTGCTAAATGATCCGCTACCTTCTGCTCGGATGGTAGAAAATCTGAGATGCTAGCTAGCACACGCCCCGCCAAGGAGATATCACGTGTTTCGACCATAACACCTGCTGCTGCAGTATACGCCTTAATGATAGGCAGCAGAGAATACGTAGCTAGAGCTGGAGCTTCGTCAGTGATAGTATAGATAATCTTTGCCGGATCATTCATGTAATAATGAGAAAACGATTGATGAAATATAATTAATTATTCTTTCAAGCTAGCACAGAAGCGGCTCAGCCGCTCGAGCCCTTTATTAATAACTTCGTCAGAGGTAGCATAACTCAGACGTATGTAACCAGGGGCGCCAAACCCTTCTCCGGGAACAACCGCCACTTTCTCCTCTTCCAAAATACGAGCAGAAAAATCAGCCGAGCTCATACCGAGTTTATCAATACGGGGAAAAAGGTAAAATGCTCCCTGCGCACGTGCACATTCGAAGCCTTTGATTGCTTCTAGGCCTTGAATAAGACTTATTCTACGACGATCGAAAACCTCGATCATTGCATTAACGGCAGCCATAGATTTGTCCCAATTCTCCATAGCGGCAAGTGCGCCGTATTGGGCGAAAGTTGTAGCATTAGAACTAGTCTGGCTCTGCAGGCTTGCCACGGCTTTTGCTATGGCAGGCGGTGCCATAAGAGTACCTAAGCGCCATCCGGTCATCGAAAAAGTTTTGCTGAAACCGGAGACCGTAATGACTGAGTCTGCCGCTTCCTTTGAAAAAGACGCTGGGCTCACGTGTTGGACACCATCATAAAGAAGGTACTCATAAATCTCATCCGACATAATATATATTCCAGCTTCAATAGCGACTTCGGTTAACTCTTGAAGTTCTGAAGGAGAATAAACTGCACCCGTTGGGTTTGATGGACTATTAAAAATAACAAGTCGTGTCTTCGGTGTGATTGCCGCGCGTAGCTGCTCTGGATTCATCTTAAAGCCCGCCTCTTGCCCCACGAAAACTGTCTTGGGTACGCCTCCAGCCAACTTAACCATTTCTGGATAGCTCACCCAATAAGGCGCAGGTATGATGACCTCGTCACCAGGACTAATCACAGCAAGTATCGCTAAATAACAGGAGTATTTTCCACCAGGACTTACTATACATTGCGCTGCGGTAACTCCATCCACCCCATTCTGGTTTCGGTATTTTTCAGCTAAAGCTTCGCGCAGCGCTGGGATCCCAGGTGCAGGCGCATACTTAGTCTTACCCTCCGAGAGTGCTTTTATACAGGCCTCTTTAATGAATTCAGGCGTATCAAAGTCGGGCTCGCCAGCTCCAAATCCACAGACATCTTCGCCTGCTGCTTTAAGTTCTTTAGCCTTGGCATCTACGGCGAGAGTAGGCGATGGAGCGATGTTACTCGCCCAAGTGGAAAGTCTTACTTGATTAGTCATAATAAAAAATAAAAAAAGCGTCCCATTAGCTGATGTCTTTGCGACAGAGCTAATGGAACGCAGAATTAAAACTTGTGCTAGGTCAAAAGCAAGCTCAGCCCAAGATTCTTATAGAAAGCAGAACTACTTCTTCTTTTTAGCTACCTTCTTTTTAGCTACCTTCTTTTTAGCTACCTTCTTTTTAGGAGCAGCCTTCTTCTTAGGAGCAGCCTTCTTCTTAGGAGCAGCTTTCTTCTTAGGAGCAGCTTTCTTCTTAGGAGCAGCTTTCTTCTTAGGAGCAGCTT
>CAJWHF010000029.1 GCA_913041275.1 uncultured Opitutia bacterium | reverse complement strand
ACTTTTTGCCTCTTAGGTCGATTTATACTCTAATTATCGCTTTGTTCGTATTTATATAGCTTATGCAATGTAATGAGTATTCTCGCTGTTGTATTAAGATATTTAATTTGCAATAGTAGTATAAATTTTCATAATATAATTATTATTAGATACCCCTTACATTTTTTGTTTTATACTACCCTATTAGGCGCATCCCTTCTTGCTCCTTTTTACTCCTTTGCCTCTAGCTCATCCTCTTCTACTCTAAGTGAGTTAACTTCCACTCAACCTATACAAAGTTTTACTGTTAACCTTCGTGATGGTGATTCAGTCATTGCTCGAGTGGATCCAGATACAAGTCCGTATTCAATATCTGATCCGATCCTATCTGTTCGAGGACCTAACGGCAGCATAATTGCTACTAACGATGATTTCAACGGATACTATCCGCAGGTTAACTTTACTGTGGGTGCACTAGATACGTATACCTTTGAGGTAAGTGGATATAATAACAGCACGGGTACTTTCTTATTAAATATTGAGACAACAAACCCAAGTGCTTCGACAAGCTCTTTCGAAATTATACTCAACGGAGCTGAAACCGAACTACTGCTTAAAGATAATTTCGATCCAATTGAAATTATTGAATATTCCAATAATTTAGAAACTTGGGCTCCTGTAGCGAGAAACTATAATAGCCAGTGGGAAACTATATATCCCCACGCTTATGACCTAAGCGCGGTATCGGGAAGTACAGATCAAACCATTTCTTTACCCGCTGGCGAGGAGGGTTTCTTCCGAAAGCGCTCGCCCAGCACAATGAATACAATTTCTAATGCAAAATTGGCGTCTCGTTTTTTGATGCAGGCCACCTTCGGTCCATCAAAAACCGAAATCGAAAGCTTTCCCAGTGTTAACTCAAATACATTTGGTACTTCAGATTTTGAAAATTGGATAGATAATCAAATTGCGATTAGCCCATTTTACCATCGCGCTCATTGGCGTGAACGTAGCGATCCAGATTTTATTGACGAATCTGCATTAACGGGCCGCCTCGTCAACGAGGTGGGCCACAATCCTGCCTACGGGCAGCAGTTCTCTTTTAGTCGCGGACAAACAGTCTATCATACAGACTGGCGAAGTCCACTACCAGGATACGGAGGCTTGATTGATAGTGGTGGTACTCCCATCGACGCAAGCCACCCTGATTGGCCTACAAATAGCAATGATTTTGATTATGCGGGTAGGCCTATAATAGGGATACACGCGGATATTTGCGCAGCTCACATAGCAACTACTGGTCCTAATGCGCCCTACCGCTTAAACAAATACGACATAAACTACTCCGTTAATGAAACGAAGAGGCTTGTTTGGTACAAGGCCGCGATAGATGCTCCCGATCAATTACGTCAGCGCGTCGCTTGGGCCCTATCACAATATTTTGTAGTTGCAGAATTAGGAAATAACCAGGCACAGGCAGTAGAGCGCTGGCTTAATTATTATGATATTTTTACAAGGAACGCATTTGGTAATTTTAGAGATATACTAGACGAGGTGACCTGGAGCCCACATATGGGATATTACCTTTCTCACATCGAAAATAGGAAAGCGAACCCTAGCCAAGGTACCTATCCTGATGAGAACTATGCGCGCGAAGTCATGCAGCTTTTTACTATAGGTCTTTGGGAGTTAAATGAAGACGGTACGCGGAAATTAGACGCAAACGGTGAAGCAATACCTACCTACGACAATGATGATATTTTTGAATTTGCCAAAGTTTTTACGGGTATGCGCAGGCCTCAGAGTCGAGGCCCAAATACTAACATAGAAGAACTAAGTAACAATTATATCGATCCGATGAGAGTGACCGCTTACTGGCACGACTTTTCAGCCAAGACTCTGCTAGATGGTACTACACTAGGGCCATTCAGTTATGGTGTACAAGGTGTCAGAGACGATGTCGCTGGTTTATTAGATCATCTTTTTGATCATTCGAATATGCCGCCATTTTTTGCGCGATTCATGATCCAAAGATTTACCGTTTCCAACCCATCACCTGCATACATAGAAGCAGTGGCTCTAGCCTTCAAAAATGGCTCTTATCAGGGATCTGGTTCAGGCAATCGAGGCTGCATGGAAGCAACCATCAAAGCGGTTTTACTTTACCCAGAAGCTCGCTCTGCAAGCCTTTCTTATGATCCCATGCATGGGAAATTAAGAGAGCCCCTCATCAGGCTCATACATGTAGCACGTGCGTTCGGACTTACTTCTAATCGAACTTATGGATGGTTCCAATTTAAGGATCTACACGATACAATTTTACAAGCGCCCCATGCATCACCCTCCGTATTTAACTTCTACCGACCTGATTATGCACCCAATGGCGTGATTGCTGATGCTGCATTAAACGCTCCAGAGTTCCAAATCCACAATGACGTCAGCGCTCTTCAATTATCAAATGGTCTAATCACCCTAATCGTTCACGGTATAGCTGGCGGTAATTACGGAAATATTGGACAGCGTAATAATGTTGATTCAGTTCTAGACTTTACTTACGAGGATTCTATCTCAGGCAATACATCCACATTAATAGATCATCTAGATTTGTTACTATGTGCCGGGAGATTAAAGTCTGAGAATCGAGTAGTTATTCAGACAGCTGCTAGTGATCCTAATCTAAATTTATCAGGTATTGATAAGGTTAAATACATAGCAGGATTAATCGCTCTTACACCCGAATTTAACACATTATATTGATGGATATTAAAAAGAAAATTTCAAGGCGGCAATTCATCGGGCAAGCCAATTGTGCCGCTGTAGGTACTGCCTCGCTTCTTTCTTCTTTACTATCACTTCGCTTGACTGCTGGTGCTGCTTCAGCCTCTAACTTTACTGATTACAAAGCGCTGGTATGTTTATTCCTAAATGGGGGCAATGATTCTTTTAACATGCTCATACCGAGGCAACAAAATGCCTACAATGAATATTCACAGGTGCGTGGGGGTGTTGGTGGTAGTGGCTTGGCGATTCCTAGAACAGATTTACACCAAATTACCTCCTCACTTCAAAATACATCGGCTGGATCTGGATATAGCGACTTTGGAATTCACCCTGACCTGCCCTATCTAAAAACACTCTATGATCAGGGAGATTTAGCCTTTGTTAGTAATGTAGGTTCCCTAATTGAGCCTACCTCTCTAGTGCAGTACAACGACGGATCTAAGCCACTACCCGAGGGGCTATTCTCCCACCCAGATCATCAAATTCATTGGCAAACATTAGTTCCTCAGGTGCGTGGTTCTAGCCCTAAGGGTTGGGCAGGACGGATGGCGGAAATTATGTCTCATGCAAACCAGCAGAGTAACATAGCGATGAATATTTCACTCTCAGGGGCGAATGTACTGCAGTCGGGGACTACTACTGTGCCCTACATAACCGATCCTGGTGGTGTAGTAGAGTTAAGTAATTACGCACAAGACCCAACTCTAGCACTAGCCGTCGACGATATATTAGGTCAGCATTATCAAAGTATCTATTCCAAAACTCTTGCGCAGGCGAATCGTAAATCGATCGATGCATCCGTAGCCTTTAAAACTGCACTCGATAGCCTAAGCACACCCTTCGACCCGAGTACAATCAGTAGTGAGACTAATACCTACAAGCGCCTTTCTATGGTATCGAAAATTATGGAGGCGCGAACAGCACTGAGTATGGACAGACAAATATTCTTTGTAGAGCGAGGTGGCTGGGATCATCATAATGAACTTTTAGCACCACAATCGGGTCTCTTCATCGAACTCAACGAAGCAATAGAGATTTTCTGGACCGCGATTACAAATATGGGACTAAAAAATAATGTAGTACTCTACACAGCCTCAGATTTTGGACGTACTTTGACTTCAAACGGGAGCGGCTCTGATCACGCTTGGGGAGGTAACCACTTTATAATTAGTGGTAGTGCCAATGGCGGTGAGATATATGGAGAATATCCAGATCTTGCTCTAAATAATGGCTCTACAGATTTAGGACGTGGGCGTATCCTACCAACTACCTCTGTAGACACCTACATGGCAACACTCGCCAATTGGTATGGAGTACCATCATCGGAACTTAGCACAGTTATTCCAAATGTGAGTAACTTTAACATAGATTTTAGTAACCCTAGTCCGAATTCACCTCTAAACATACTCAATGGTTGATGGCAAAGTTAACTCTAATAAAAAGATTTAACACATTTTCACTTATTTCCCTCCTGGCATGTTCGTCTACTTGCTTGTTAGGATCCTCTTATACTGGGGTAGTAAGCGATTTCACATTACAAACTGATAATTGGGGAGGAGGTGCTCCTTCTACTCTTAGTATAATTGATGCGATAACTGCAGGAAATTCATATCTGCGTAAAGAAATTAATATAGATGGTGGTCAAACTCTGCAGAACAGAATGGTTATTCGTAGACCAGTTAATTCTAGCCTTATTGGAAGTGATCCTTGGTTGGGTAATTTTATTGCAAGAGGAGTTCAACGGGTTGAGTTAGACTTTAATAACTGGAGCATAGATGATACTGTGTATCTACGCTTAGCATTATCTAATGTTACAAATCCTATGATTTCATCGGGCACTTGGTGGGTGAGCACTACATATGCCACTTTCGTACCAGAAAGTGGTTGGGGAAGTGCTAGTTTTAATATCCTTGAGTCTGAAATGCAACGTGTGGGAGATTTTAATGGAGGGTTTGGACAAGACTCTTTTCTAGCAACTTTATCAGATATAAGGGGCTTTCGCTTTATTGCTTCTAGCACCGGATATTCTGCATTGGGTGACGAGTTCTCTGGTTCGATAGGTATGGATAATGTACGACTGATTTCCGCTATCCCAGAGCCAAGTACAAGCGCTATAATTATGAGCTTAGTAGCTACTCTATGCCTGTCGAGAAGACAGCGCGCATAGTAGTCGGTCGTGAGTTTGATGGTAGTAAAAAGCCCGCGCTTCGTCTTCCCATACAATTACTTCGACCTGCCGGATATTCGTGCAAAATATTTCTCCTAATAATATCGAAGAAATTTATCTAGCTGGCGGTTGCCTATGGGGTGTGCAAGAATTCATACGTCACTTACCAGGTGTCGTTAGAACCGAGGCTGGTAGAGCCAACGGAAGTAGCAATAAATTAATAGGTCCCTACGATGGTTACGCAGAATGCGTAAAGACACATTTCGACCCATCTAGCGTTAGCGTAAAGCAGTTAGTCCAATACTTCTTCGAAATTATAGACCCTAAGAGTCTAAATCAGCAAGGACCAGACATTGGTGAAAAGTATCGCACTGGTGTCTACAGCAAAGATCCTGAACACTTAAGTGCTGCTAGAGACTTTATCGCTATGCAACCTAATGCAGCCTCTATAGTAGTTGAGGTATGCCCGCTTAGTAATTATCTACGCAGCGACAATAAGCATCAAGATCGGCTGACAAGGCGACCTGCAGATGACTGCCACCTTCCAAGCGAATTACTACACAAATATAAGCAGTAAGGAGGATAAGAGTTAAGCCCAATAAAGCTACTAACACTCAATCAGAGAGTGTACCTTTGGTACTTGGAAGTGAATCACCTAATCGGCTATCAATTGTAGTCGCGGAGTCCAGAGCACGCGCAAAACATTTAAAAATTGCTTCCGCTACGTGGTGAGGCTCTTCGCCGTATTCAAGTTTAATGTGCAAATTACAAGCTGCCGCATTGGCAAAGGCTTGAAAAAACTCTTTCACTAGCACGATGTTAAAATCACGCACCATAGAGGTGTTAAAATCTACATCATAAACAAAAGCTTGCCGGTTGGATAAATCGATTGCTACACGAGCAAGCGACTCATCCATAGGTAGAATAAAAAAACCGTAACGGCGAATTCCTCGTTTCTGATCGAGCGCATCTTTGAGCACTTGGCCTAATACAATGCCAGTATCCTCGACTAAATGATGATAATCTACTTCAATATCTCCAGTTGCTTGAATCTTAAGATCGAACAAACCATGCTTAGAAAAAAGGGTTAGCATGTGGTCGAGGAAAGGGATGCCAGTCTGTATATCAGATATACCTGTACCATCAACATTCAGTTCCATTTGAATCTGAGTCTCTTTCGTATTTCGAGTGATTTTTGCTATGCGTGCTTCAGCCATGATTCGACAGCGGTTAAAAATAACTTCATTTCTTCATCAGTTCCTATGCTAACACGAATAAAAGAGCAAGTTAAAGGATTTGCGGCAAACATGCGAACAATCACCTTCTCAGAAAGAAGATGATTGAATAGGTCTTTAGCTACATCTGCACCAGTAATGCCATCAGTGTTTTGTGGCTCAGTAAAGAGGAAGTTAGTGGATGAGGGATACGTAAACCATCCAAGTTTATCGAGCTTTTCACGAACTGATTCTCGGGTCTTTATTACCTTCTGCCGCTGAATCTCGAAATAATCGACATCTTGCAGCGCAGCTAATGCGGCAGCCTGGGCTAATCGGTCAAGGTTGTAAGCATCACGCACACGATCGAGAAGTGAAATGATCGGGGCTGCAGCGAGAGCGAAACCAACCCTCATACCTGCTAGCGAATAAGATTTAGAAAAAGTACGAACGACAATAAGATTTTCATATTCTTCAAGCAACGTGACAGCTGATTGCGCACCAAAATCGACATAAGCTTCATCTACAATCAATAATCCATCAATCGCTTGTAGAGCAGACTCGATCTCTAGAAGCGTAAAGGCAACCCCAGTAGGAGCGTTAGGATTAGTTAGGAAAACGACTTTCGCATTTGTAGCAGCAAGCGCCTCTATATCCAGCTTCATATTTCGATCAAAATTAACATCAGATAAAGCCTGCCCTGACATACCAGCGAGCACCGGATACAGCGAATAACTAGGTACGGTATGTGCCGCTCCTGGATCGGATACAAAGCAACGGGTTATGAGATCTAATATATTATCTGATCCATTTCCGACTATAACATTTTGCTCCGTAAATCCAAAGTGTTGTCCGATCGCTATCCGCAGCTGATTACTAGTTGGCTCGGGGTACTTGCGTAAATTATCCAATTCACCCGCTATTGCACTTTGCACAGAAGGTGAAGGCGGATAAGGGTTTTCGTTAGTATTAAGTTTAACCCAGCCCTCATCCTGAGGTTGTTCCCCTGGCACGTAAGGGTGCAGATCTTGTATATGCGGCTGCGCACGTTGAAGGGCGTTAAAGGTCTTTTTCATACTACAATAAAAGAAAGAACTAATCGTCGCTTCGACTCAACTGGAATATGTATACTATGTAGCATATAAATAATTAAATGTAACAGAATTATTTTAAAACTAAACACTAGCCTTTTACTTACAATTATTTAAGATCACTAATCCTTTGATTTCGCTATTTTAAATAACATGAAACCAACTCTTGTTCTACTAGCCGCCGGAATGGGTTCACGCTACGGCGGCTTGAAGCAAATGGAGGTAATGGGGCCAGATGGCTTAACTATGATCGACTACGCGGTCGCAGACGCCTGCGGAGCTGGTTTCGGGAAAGTTGTTTTTGTTATTCGTAAGGACTTCGAAAATGCCTTTCGCAGACAAGTAGGTGAAAGGATCAGTAAGCAAGTAGCCGTGGAGTATGCCTTCCAAGACCCACATGACCTACCTACTCCCCATAAATTTCCAGAGAAGCGGACAAAACCTTGGGGCACTGCACACGCGGTACGTGCGGCAAGTGCCTACATTGATGAACCTTTCGCTGTGGCAAATGCGGATGACTTTTATGGGAAAGATAGCTACAAAAAGATGGCGGCGCATCTAAATTCCGATCTAGATCGCAAAGGTATTACGGCAAGTATGGTAGGTTATATCCTAGGTAAAACTCTATCTGCGCATGGCACAGTTAATCGTGGCCTATGTAACCTCGCCGATGGTAAACTGAGCAATGTCGAGGAGTTCACTAATATTAGTGAGGATAGCTCAGGCGCAGTTCATGGGGATGGCCCTAGCGGTCAGCGTGTTGTTCTTAATAAAGAAGCTATCGTGTCGATGAACTTTTGGGGATTCAATACTGCGATATTTGAACCTCTCGAAATTCACTTTGAAGCATTTCTGCGAGCCCGAGGCACGGAGCTGCTATCCGAATGTTATTTGCCTAATTTCGTAGATACTCTAATAAGAGATCAATCCGTTAGCTGTTCGGTAATAGAAACTGAAAGTCAGTGGTTTGGTATTACTTACCCGGAGGATAAAGCTGGTGTTGTAGAGAGTATTAGCAAGTTGACCAATTCGGACTAGTGCTAATCACCTTCACAGTCTTATAGTCAGCGACTGCCCGTGGGCATCCAATTGTTCGAGCTGGGCGAAACTTTCTATTACGGGTGCGGCTTTTGCTAGACTCTTAGCGTCATAACGAACCGTACTGGAACGACGCATAAAATCAGTAGCCTGTAGTCCACTAAAAAAGCGTCCCGCACGACCAGTGGGTAAAGTGTGACTAGGACCTGCAGTAAAATCGCCAAGAACCGTAGGTGTAAAGTATCCCTGCAGTATAGAGCCCGCAGTAGTGACTCTTTGAGTGAGTGTCTCAATCGACCGATCAGCGACTTGTAACTCCAAGTGCTCTGGGGCTATATAGTTGGCTACATCAGCAGCCTGATCCAATGTTTTACAAGTCACAGCAAGAAAACGATCTTTAAGTACTTTAGCGCACTTATCTGCGTGGCTTAGAGAAGCCAACTGCTTCTCGATCGCTTTCTCTATTTTACCGAGTAGCGCCTTACTGGTAGTCGCAATATAAATAATTTCTTTACCACTACCATGCTCTGCCTGAGCAAGTAGATCAGCAGCTACATGACGAGGGTTCGCACCGGCATCTGCAATGACCATGAGCTCGCTAGGGCCCGGCAAGAGGTCGATACCTATAGTCCCAAGGACCTGGCGCTTTGCCTCCATCACAAACGCATTACCCGGCCCAAAGACCTTATCCACAGCTTTAATTGTTTTAGTGCCGTAGGCCATCGCTCCGACTGCTTGAATGCCTCCAACTTTGTAAACCTCATTGACTCCTACCATGGAAAGAGCAGCAAGCGTACCTGGGGCAATTTTACCTTCTTTGTCAGGCGGTGTGCAGACCGCTATTTGCGGACACTTAACAAGCTTAGCGAGCACAGCAGTCATGACCACAGTAGAAACAAGGGGGACATTACCGCCAGGTATATAAAGACCAACACGCTCAATCGGATAAAAGCGCTCACCTACCTCCCCGCCTTGAATATTTTTTACTTTCCAGTTTTTAGGTAAAGTTTTTTTGTGAAATGCTTTAACTAATGAAATTGACGTACGTATCGCTTTACGCTCGTACGGTTTTAGTGAAGCAACTGAGGATTTGATCTCCTCTGCGCTCACCCGCATGGACTTGGAGTCTAGTTTTGCGCTATCGAACTTTTTTGTGTATTCGAGCACAGCAAGATCGCCGCGCGAGCGTATATCATCTAACACTGAACTGACCACACCGCTTACATCTGCGCTTACGATAGTCTTATCGCAAAAGCCACTTAGGACCTTATAGAATTTTGGCGTATCGGAAAATTCAATCTTTAGCATAATATATAAATGCAAACAGTTGAGTACTACGTCTGCAAGTCGATTGGTAGAATTCGTAGTACACTCGCCCAATAATACCTAGAAAAGGGCATAATTATACAATTTCAGCAGCTCTATCTTACTCCCATTCAATCGTGCTGGGAGGTTTTGAGCTGATGTCTAGTACGACCCTATTGCATCCCGTCACTTCGTTAATAATACGACTGGAAATAGTGCGGAGTACTTCGTAGGGTACTCGTGCCCAGTCTGCTGTCATCGCATCGATACTCTCGACGATACGAAGGGCGACGACATTTTCATAGGTCCGTTCGTCCCCCATTACCCCCACTGTCTTAACTGGAAGGAAAACACAAAATGACTGCCACACTTTGTAATAAAGGTCTGCAGAAATCATTTCTTCTTGTAGTATGGCATCTGCCTTACGTAACACATCTAGATCCTTTTTAACAATTGGACCCATCACGCGGACCCCTAGGCCTGGGCCAGGAAAGGGTTGTCGCCAGACTACTTCCTTAGGAAGACCGAGCCCCGAGCCTAATTCACGAACTTCGTCTTTAAATAACTCACGTAGCGGCTCCAAGAGTTCGAGTTTCATCTTTTTAGGCAAGCCGCCAACATTATGGTGGCTCTTGATTAACGCAGCTGGATTGCCATCAATCGCAACGGACTCAATTACATCAGGATAGAGAGTACCCTGTGCAAGAAAAGCATAGTCTCCCTTTTTCTTTAGTTTTTTTACCTCTTGATCAAAGACTTCAACGAAGGTGTTGCCAATAATCTTACGCTTTTTCTCAGGATCAGAGATACCCTTCAGACGACCTAAAAAAAGGTTAGCTTTTTTTGCTACTCGTAAGTCGAGGTCGAAGTGATCTCCGTAGAGTTTCTCAACTTGTTCGCGTTCATTGAGTCTGAGTAATCCATTATCCACGAAAACACATGTGAGTTGCCTTCCAATAGCTCGGTGAATTAAGGCAGCGGCAACGGAAGAATCGACCCCTCCGCTCAAGCCTAATATGACGCGTTTTTCGCCAACGATATCACGTATCTGAGCGATAGATTCTTCGATGTAATTAGCCATCGACCATTCAGCCTTACATTTGCAGATTTTAAATAAAAAATTAGCCAGAACCTCCATACCCATTTCAGAGTGAGCCACTTCCGGATGAAACTGAATTCCATAAAAATTGCGCTGGGAGTCTTGAATAGTGGCAAAGGGTGAATTTTCGGTTGATGCAACGGCTTCGAACCCCTTAGGAAGTTTTTCTAGTCGATCACCATGCGAGTTCCAGACACGCAGAGTCTTAGGTAAACCCGCGAATAACTTCCCTTTTTTACTAATGCTTAAGTTGCCATGGCCAAATTCTCTTTGCGCACTTTTAGCAACCTTACCGCCTAGCATATGCGCCATTAACTGCTCTCCGTAACATATACCGAGAACTGGAATACCAAGTTTAAAAATAGCCTTATCAGGACGAGGAGAGCCCGCAAGCAAGACAGATGATGGACCGCCCGAGAGAATGATTCCTTTGACTCCTTCTTTTTTAAGAACCTTTACCTTAGTATTATAAGGATAAATCCGAGAGAGAACATCCGCCTCGCGAATGCGACGAGCGATGACTTGTGTGTACTGCGAACCGAAGTCAAGAACTGCGATGATGTCTGGCATTATTTAAAGTACTACGAGATGTGAAACTAAGAAAAGGAGAAGTTATAAAATAGAAGATGAATATTACTAAAACTGTAAACGACCATTACTGAAGCCACATTGGGGGCAATCGCATTCTTCACCTATATCTGGACCTGTGTAAATTTGACTACATTTTATACAGTGATAGGTAACTTTGGATCGACAAGCGAAATACTTTCGCCCGTCAATCCAATCGTAATAACACCAGATAACGAATAGCAAAAGGAAACCTACCCCCAAGTAGAGAAGGAAGAAGATATCAACATTAAGCCCGATCACGGTATGTGATTAAAAGCCATTTACATCAAAGAGCCTAGTCACACTCTCATTATTATGGATACGTTTTATGCCCTCACCCAAAAGTTCAGCCACACTGAGTACAGTTATGGGGACACCCTCACGACACTCAACAGGAGTGGTATTAGTCGTAATTAGCTGGTCAATATCCCCTGATGCAAGGCGCGAGTAACCCATCTCATTAAGAACTCCGTGACTTACCGCTGCCTTAACGGACTTGGCGCCATTTTCTTTAAGTAATCTAGCAGCGGCGCAGAGTGTACCCGCAGTCTCTGTCATATCATCAATTAAAAGTATATCACGCCCCTCAGTCTCTCCCACTAGAGAAACCGCTTCGACTGTTTCTGCACTCATACGCCGTTTAGCTATAAAGCCGATAGGCACATTAAGCATACCCGCGTAGGCAGAGGCCATTTTCATCCCGCCGACATCAGGAGAGAAAAGAGTTAGATTCTTTGTATCAATATCCTTGAGGCTCTGGAATAGCACAGGAGAGGCATAAAGGTGGTCTACTGGTATATCGAAAAAGCCCTGAATCTGCTGCGCATGCAAATCTACCGTGATTACACGGTCGGCCCCAGCAGAAACAAGTAAATTTGCCACGAGTTTTGATGTTATAGGTACGCGTGGCTGGTCTTTACGATCTTGACGAGCATATCCATAAAATGGAATTACAGCTGATATGCGCTTGGCCGAAGCGCGACGGGCTGCATCGATCATAATGAAGAGCTCCATTAAATTCTGATTAGCCGGATTACAAGTCGACTGAATAATAAAAACGTCGGACCCTCGAATGTTTTCATTAATACGCACAAAAGTCTCACCATCAGGGAAGCTAACTACATCTGCTTCACCTAGAGGTACGCTCAGATATTCGCATATTTCTTTAGCCAGTGCTGGATTAGAGTTACCGCAAAAAATTTTAAGATTACTTTCTTTCATCATCTGTGTGATAATTAGTTAACTGTTGACTATAGAATTCACCGTTTTTTCCAATTGATCAAACCTTTTGAAAAATTCGGGTAACTTTCGCTGTAAGACTGCTATACGGTTAAACTGCATCATAGGCATCGCAGGGTAGCCACGAGCCTTAGCTTGCGGCTCAATATCAACAAAGACAGAAGTACCTGCTGCAATCATCGCCCCTGTGCCTATATTTAAGTGTCCAGCAATCCCAGATTGTCCACCGATAACTACCCCGTCACCGAGTACAACACTCCCACTAATACCAACTTGAGCCACGATCAAGCAATGCTGGCCTATTTTTACGTTATGAGCTATCTGCACCTGATTGTCGATCTTCGTGCCCAATCCTATCTGTGTGCTGCCAAAACGGGCACGATCAATACAAGTATTAGCCCCTATATCCACATCCGCCTCGGTCACCACATTTCCTAACTGTGGTACACGTTGATGAGAATTTTCAACAAATTCATAGCCATATCCATCTGAACCAATAACACAGCCTGCCATGAGTCGATTACGCGGGCCAATCTCACAATACTCACCCACTGAAACACGGGAAAATAAATACGCCTCGTCTGCCACTAGAGCAGAACGCCCGATAGATACGTGACTCTCAAGAACAGCCGCACCAACTTGTGCTCCTGATGCGATGTAGCAAAATGCGCCAATACTTGCATTAGGGGAGACTTGAGCACCCGGCTCAATGATCGCACTAGGGTGAATGCCTACTTTGGGCTTAGGTGTGAGGCTAAATTCAATATCCCTACAAATTAGTGCCAATGCGTAACTGGGATTTTTAACTTTGATATAAATTTGCCCCTTTTGAGGTAACTCCTCGTAGTCAAGAGGTACAAGTATTACAGAAGCCTCTGAATTTGCCAAGCAAGAGCGGTATTTGCTATTACCCAAGAAAGAGAGGTCACCAGTAGCTCCATCAGACAGGGATGCAATTCCTATAATTTCTCCCTCGTATTGGCCAACTGAGATGTAATCAGGGCCTAAAATATCGAAGATACGCTCTGTAGAATATTTTATATGCATAGTGTTCAAAAACAAAAAACCCTGTCCTAGTAAAGAACAGGGTTTTTGGAAAATCAAAATTTATAACTCATTCTCCGTCATTTAGCAGGTCGATGACTGCTTCGGATATGTCGAGTGCATCCGAAGAATAAATAACCTGATTCTTAGGTACGACCAAATCAATTCCCTTTTCTAGAGCTACGGATTTAACTGCCTCAACAGCCTTTTCTTGTAAAGGTGCGAGCTTTTCTTGCTGACCTTGCTGTGCTAATTGCTGTGCTTGTTGACGGAACTGGTTAATTTCAGATTGAGCTAATTGTAACCTCTGACGTAGATCGTTCAATTCTACTGCTGCCTCAGCTCGAGCTTCCTCACTAGCAGCAGGATTGTTTGACTTTGTTTCAGCTGCCTGACCTTCAGCAACTATAGTCTGTATGTTTTCTTGCATCTTCTGCATTTCTTCTTCAACCGGGGCAACAGAACCACGCACTTTTTCAACAGCTGTTTGAAAAGCAGCATAATCATTGAGTACTCGCTGCACATCGACAACACCGACGCTAGCTGATTTTTGAGCCAGCAAGCTGGTAGAGGTTACAAGAAGTGCTAGTAAGAGAATAAAGGGATTTTTCATAAGTATAAAATTATTATGTTATTACTTTAGTCAAAGCTTATATTATCAGGCAAGATTAAAAGCGTGTCCCGAAAGAAAAGTTGAATTGTGAGCCCCCTTCAGCGCCATCTGGAGAAGTTATTGGAATACCAAGATCGAGTTTTAGTGGTGAGCCCATCATCATGATGCGAGCGCCCACTCCAATGTTATCGGCGTACTCAGACATGCTAAAATCAAAGTCACTTTTATTGACAAAACCCCAATCATAAAAAACCACCAATCCCAAAGGTTCCGCAATTCTAAAAGCGTACTCTAAAGAAATCATACCATATGAATTGCCCCCGACCGCTTCGTCAGGCGCACTGCTGTCATCATCACGAGGACCTACCTCACGAAAATCGAAGCCTCGTAAATTATTAGGCCCACCGAGATAAAAGCGGTCGTAAAAAGGAACTAAATCGCCCTGCCCCAAAGGCGATATGCTTCCGACTCGAGCAATAATTGAGAACGACTGTTCGAGTGTGTCAAAAGTAGGGATAAAATGAGCCGTGCGAGCTTCCATCTTGTAATAATCCACATCCCCACCCAGGCCTGCATACTCAAAATTTAAGCTAGTACGATTTCCTTTACGTGTAAAAATTAATGTTTCGCGATTATCACGTAATAATTTAAGGCTAAACTTTGAAACCAATTCCTCTCCCTCAGCCCGTTGAAAAACATTAGGTATACCGTCGCCAGTAATTGAACCATCCCCATTATCTATGGCTCCAGCCGCAGCTGGATTGCGGTCCACATCAAAGATATCGACTAATTCTAATCGATAGGAAACCCGTGCCTCAACAAGTTCAAAAAGTCGTCGACGTAGATAAAGCTCAAACCCTGTACGCAATTCATTATAATCGGTGCTATTATACTCTGACTCGGCACGAAACAACTCGACACCGAAAGCCAGGCGCTGTTCGAAGAGCCACGGTTCTTCAAAAGCGATGAGTAACTCGTTACTTCTTGAACCCATAGAGGCACGGAAGCGGAACTTTTGGCCATCCCCTTGAAAGCCAGAGCGCCAATTAAATAAGTCAAAGTTACCCTGAGATAGTTCAAAGTAGAGAACTGCGCTCTCAATAGAACCAAAGCCAGCACCAAAGGTGAAATTTCCAGTAGGACCTTCCCTTAATGTTACACTCAAATCCTTTCGCCCAGGAATATTAGTTGGTTCGGCGTTTAGTCGGGCATCTTGGAAAAATCCAGTATTTTTCAGACGACGCTCGCTTACTTCCATCCGCTTTCTGTCAAAAACCTCACCTGGAGCGAGTGCAAGCTCACGGATGATTACACGTGCTTTCGATTTGGTATTTCCTTCTAACTTTATGGACTCTACATAAAATTTCTCGCTCTCACGTACGCGAAATACTATGTCGATACGGCGGGTTTTCATGTTGGGAACACGTTCGGCACGGACGCCACTTTCAAGATAGCCATAAGAAGTATAGTAGTCACGGATTGCCGCCGCTGCGTCGTCCACTTTTTGCGGAGAGAAGATATCTCCTGAAACTAGGCGAATACTTCTTAATAGTTCGTCATTAGTATAAACGGTAGCTCCATCTATTGAAAATTCACCCAAATAATAGAGTTCTCCTTCAACGACTGGAATAGTAATTGTAATATTGTTCGACTCAGAAAATTCTATAGAAATTTCATCTTCGTTGATTTCACAATCTAAATAACCTGAGTCACGGTAAAAGCTACGAAGGGTTTTTAAATCTTCCTTGAATTCTTTATCAGCATATCTACCTGATCCAGTAATAAAGGACAACCAACCATGCTCAGCGGTTTCCATTTGGCTGAGCAAAATCTTATCTTTGATAGATTCATTACCAACAAAATTAATCTTCTCGATGCGTGTCTTTGCTCCCTCGTCGATATCAAAATTAACAATCGCGTAACCAGTCTCCTTATCGCGTTGGATTCGATAGTCCACCTCTGCGTCAGCATAACCTTTTTCAATATAGTAAGCCTGAATTTCGTCTTTACCCACACTAACTTGATACTCATCAAGTGACTCACCACTCTCAAATCCACATTTGGAAACGAGTCTTAAATCAGAATAAGCTTCATTTCCGTTAAAGTTGACTCGTTCGATCGTGTACTTAGAAACTAATTTAAAGATAACATTAACGGTTTCATCTTGCGCATCCGTAAGGCGAACTTCG
Source organism: uncultured Opitutia bacterium (assembly GCA_913041275.1). GTDB lineage: Bacteria > Verrucomicrobiota > Verrucomicrobiia > Opitutales > Coraliomargaritaceae > Thalassobacterium. The sequence continues at coordinate 797 of CAJWHF010000029.1, read as the reverse complement.
ACAAACTCGAATTGGCCAGTGCCGTAGAGCGTACGGATCGACTGATCAACAAGTACGGGATTGTAGTTCATGCCTCGTCGCAACTGGACATTACTTAATACGTATTGATCACTGACCGATCGAAATCCTGAGAAGTCGAGAATGATGCGGTTAACAACTGGATACGATTCTTTCTCCTGAGCAGAAGTAGATTTTGGCGCCGATACAAATGCAATTAAGCAGGCGGTAGCCAATAATAAAGGATTTAAATGGCGCATAGGTAAGTGGGGGTGCGGATGACTACTTTAGCGTTTGAAATTTTCGAAACGAGTATAGCGACGAACAAAAGATAAATCAACTTCACCTACGGGTCCATTGCGCTGTTTGGCAATAATTAATTTAATGTGCTCGACCTCGCCTGGCATACCGCCCTCATCAATTGCTTCGTCATCATCGCTTTTCTTGGCGCGATGGAGCAACAAAACAACATCGGCATCTTGTTCAATAGAACCAGACTCACGTAGGTCAGAAAGACGCGGATTACGGTTTTCTTTTTCCGACTCGCGGTTCAACTGACTCAAGACTAGTACAGGTATGTTTAGCTCCTTGGCCATACCTTTGACCCCTCTTGATATATCAGCGATCTGCTGCTCTCTAGGCGCCCGAGAGTCTGTGCCACGTATAAGTTGGAGGTAGTCAATTACGACTAGTCCCAAACGATTCTTAGAATCTATTCGACGAGCTTTAGCTCGAATATCCAAAATTGATGAGGAAGCAGCGTCATCGACCCATAAAGGTGTTCCTTTAAGTTCATTCAC
>CAJWHF010000028.1 GCA_913041275.1 uncultured Opitutia bacterium | reverse complement strand
TCCTACTATGGGAGACCAAACAAGAAAAAACCATAGGACAAAGAGAAATATAGCGTTTCTCTTACTCCCTTTAATATTTTTTATATTTGTGGTGTATGCGCTGTGGAAAAGTCATCCAGAAACAGCCTACTGGCTCAATCTCTTTTCGAGCATAAAATCCTACATAGAAGCAAATCCATGGGCATTGGTCTTAGCTCTGGCCACTTTACCAGGCTTAGGCTTTCCTATTAGTCCCCTGTTAGTCTTATTTGGGATCGCTCTTCCGCCACTGTATGGCTTACCAGCTACGCTTGCGCTCGCCTACACAGCACAGGGGCTTTGCACCACCTGGACCTACGCGCTAGCTAGAGGACCTTTATATAATCTGCTTACTCAATACATACTGCGCGAACGTAAACTCCCGAAGATGACCCAGAGCAATACAATGCGCCTTGGGCTATTTTTAAGACTGACCCCTGGAATTCCCTATGCCATGCAAAATATCATTCTTGGGATAATGGGCATGCCCGTGCGTTCTTACTTACTTGTTTCCATACCTACCACCAGTATGTGGTCTACTGGCTTCATTGTCACTGGCGGGGCAATTTTCAAAGGTCAGTTCGGCTGGGCCGCCGGGGGAATCGTATTTTTAGTCGCACTCATGCTTGCGATCTACATCTGGCGCCGAAAGAATACCGAATATGTTGGATAACTTAATGATGCCTCCGGCAGAGCATGTGCTCAAAGTGTCTGCCCTGACCCGCCTAATAAAAAGCAAGTTAGAAGAAAATTTTGCTCGTATCTGGGTTCAAGGGGAAGTCTCTAACTTGCGGAAACAAAGTTCCGGACATATTTATTTTTCGCTTAAAGACAGCCGAAGCCAGATACCCTGCGTGCTCTTTGCTGGTGATGCTGCCAGGCAGTCCTTCGATTTAGAGGACGGGATGGAAGTCCTTCTTTTGGGTGATCTATCCGTTTACGAACCACACGGACGCTATCAAATGATCGCCAAAGTCGCGATACAAAGTGGCGCTGGGCGCCTGCAGATGGAATTCGAGCGCCTTAAACGAAAACTCGCGGCCGAAGGTCTCTTCGATACGCAGCTAAAAAGCTCACTTCCTATTCTGCCCAAAAAAATTGCTGTTATCACCTCGCCTACAGGTGCGGCAATTCAAGATTTTCTACGGATATTACGACGCCGTAGGTACAATGGAGAGATTGTTATATTTCCATCAAAAGTCCAAGGTAAGGGCGCAGCCGAAGAAATCAAAGCCATGCTCCACATAGCTGAGGCTGATAAAGACTTTGACCTCATAGTACTCACACGTGGAGGCGGAAGCATTGAAGACCTATGGGCTTTTAACGACGAGTCACTAGCGCGTGCTGTTGCCGCTTGCGCACTACCCACCCTTTCCGCGATTGGCCACGAGATTGATACAGTCCTCACTGATTTTGCATCTGATCAAAGAGCCGAGACCCCTTCAGGCGCCGCCGAGCTAATTTCTTCACTTTATCTCGAAGCGCTAGCTCACCAGGATAGTTTGCAGCAGAAACTAAAAGGGCTGGTCGATAATAGACTAGAGGAAAGCCGTAGCCGATTTCGTGAGCTCGATACAAGAATGCAGATTATAGCTCCAGCGCGCACTGTTCAGCATTGGGGGATGCGTATAGACGAGATTGAAAACCGCCTAAACCAAAATCTATTGCGGCGCTTAGAAGCTAAAAGAGAGGCACTTCGCAAATCCGCCCAGTCAATAAACGAAATGCACCCAAAAACGCGTATTAGCGTATCCAAACAAAACCTCGAAAATACATCCCAGCGCTTAGAGCGTGCCGTTGGTTTGGCACAATCTAGCAAGCAGGCGGATATACTGGCATTGAAAAACCGTCTCAAAAATGGAAGTTTGCAAGCCACCCTCAGGCGGGGATATGCGGTCATTCAGAATACACAAGGACGCATCATCAACCAAGCTAAGCTAGCCCGTAACGAAACGGAACTAACTGCACGATTCCACGATGGAAAAGTGCGACTGAAGACCACTGACAAGCAATCGAATTCAAAATGATAAAGCTGCTCTTACAATGATTATTAGAAAAGCGAGCAAAATTATCCCCGCTTGGACCTTCTTTATACGCGAATACTGTTAAATTAGCGGAAAAAGTCGATAGGTGTTAAAATAGTCTTTGCCAGTCGGAAATAATTTGCACAATTATAATTCTAAGGTCTTATATAGGCCAATCTACCAGACTCTCATTTCCACATAGAAATATTTAAATCCTAATTATTATGAAAACTTCATTCATTACATTCTTATCTATTTGCGCAGTTATAATTACTGGCTGCACAACACAAGTCTCGGTCGATCCAATGAGTGGCGTGCTTAAAACAGCAAAATACCAAGCTGGTTTTTTCATTGCGCCTATTGATGCTCCAGTTGATCAAATTTTTAAAGAAGCCATCGCTGCAGTGGATGCCTTAGGATATTTTCGTACTGGAGAGCTACACAAAGCAACATCTGTTACTATTTATGCTCGCAAGGTAGGTGACCAAAAAGTAACTGTTCGAATTGGCCCACCTAAAGATGAAGAGGCTACTGCTCAATCTGAAGTTCGTATTCGCATCGGCAACCTAGGCAACTTAGCAGAATCCCAGGCTCTCTACGCCCGAATCACAGAGACGCTCTAATCAGGAATTTTATGCCTACGTTCGACCGCCCCTCCAAACGGAGCGGCGGTTTTTTATTGATACTGCAAAAAAACGAGATTTAGCACTCCCCTAATTACTTAAAAATCATGCAATTAAAACCCACTATCATTGGCGTAGGTAATCCCATCGTCGACGCAATCGCACTAGTAGAAGAGGCATATCTCTCACAAATAGATGGAGACAAAGGAGGCATGGTTCTCGTAAATGAGGATATTATATCAGGACTAATCGCCAGCCTTCCCGCAGCTCCGGTTCCTGCACCAGGTGGTTCTGCAGGTAACACCCTCTTCGCACTCGCTAAAATGGGTGCCTCTTGTAGCTTTTTAGGAAAGATCGGAAACTGCGAAGAAGGGGCATTCTACCGAGACTCTTTTGCTAAATTAGGTGGCGATATTACTCGATTTAAAGTAGGTTCAGTCTCTAATGGTCGTTGCCTTTCTTTAGTTACTCCAGACGGCGAGAGAACTATGCGTACCGACCTCGGAGCAGCCATGTCTCTTTCGCCAGACGAGATATCTATGTCCGATTTTGTTGGTTGTACCCATGCTCATATCGAAGGATACCTACTTTTTAACGAGTCGCTGATGCTTCGGGTGATCGAATCTGCCAAGGAAGCCGGATGTACGATAAGTCTAGACCTTGCTAGCTTCGAAGTAGTAAACGCTACCAAGAGTATATTACCCGGCATACTACGTAATTATGTAGATATTGTCTTTGCTAATGAGGAAGAGGCAGCAGCATTTACTGACATTAATGAAGATTATTCGGCTATGGCTCTAGAGCTTGCTGAACATTGCGAGATAGCAGCGGTAAAAGTTGGTGCTCACGGCTCTTATATCGCCCATGGAGGAAGTGTCGAAAAGATCGAACCGGTTCTCGCAGAGCGAGTGATAGACACAACCGGCGCTGGTGATCTTTGGGCCGCAGGCTTTCTCTTTGGCTGGACTCAAGACCGACCACTTCCTGAGTGTGCTAAAATTGGCTCCATACTCGGCGCCGCAGTAGTTCAAGAACAAGGTAGTACTTTACCCCATAAAGTTTGGCAGGATATACTTAATCAAATCTGATTCCCTTATCTTTGTATTAGTTAATTATGAATAATGATCCTATTACCCAACTCGTTGTCGATATAGCCCAGCGCGCTCGTAGAGCATCGCTAGAATTAGCAACGCTCCAGAGCGAGACCAAGAATCAATTTTTGCATGATTTAGCGGATCTTCTTATAGCTGAAACAGACTCTATACTCAAAGCGAACGCTCTGGACTTAGAGGCTGCTGGATTAAATAATCTTTCTGCGCCCATGATAGAGCGACTAACCTTCACGCCTGAGCGCATAATCGCTATGTCAGAAGGGGTACGTCAAGTCGCCGAACTACCCGATCCAGTAGGTAATGAAATCGAGCGAATGTCTCCACCAAAAGACTTTGATCTACGCAAAATACGAGTGCCCATAGGCGTAATTGGTATCATTTATGAATCGCGCCCTAACGTCACGATTGATTGCGCAATACTCTGCCTAAAATCTGGTAATGCCTCAATTTTACGTGGGGGCAAAGAAGCCTTTAACAGCAATATGCGGCTAGCTGAAATAATTCAAGATACGCTTCGTGCCAACGGTATACACGAGGATGCCGTTCAGTTTATTCCGACAACAGATCGTCAGGCATTAAATGTCCTCCTCAAGCAAGACGATACCATTCACTGCATAATTCCACGAGGCGGAGAGAGCCTTATACGATTCACAGTAGAAAATAGCCGTATACCTGTGATTAAGCATTATACTGGTGTCTGCTCAGTCTTTGTGGATAGCAGTGCAGACAAAAAAATTGCTGAAAGTATCGTTATTAATTCCAAGTGCCAGCGTCCCAGCGTATGCAATGCGGCGGAGAATCTTATAATTCATGAAGACGCCTCTGATCAACTCCCTACCTTAGCCAAGGCCTTGCACGAGCAAGGCGTAGAGCTGCGTGTTGATGCGAATAGTAAAGCGATCCTAGCTTCGCACGAGCTCCCATTAGTAGACGCTACAGATGAAGACTTCGCCACTGAATACAACGACTTAGTCATTTCTATAGCCATAGTGCCCGATCTAAACTGCGCCATAGACCTTATTAATATTAATAGCTCCGGTCACACTGATTGCATAGTCACAGAAGACAAATCTGCCGCACAGAAATTCTTGGCAGGTGTCGACTCCGCTTCCGTTTTCCACAATGCATCCACACGCTTTTCAGATGGATTTGAATTCGGATTAGGCGCAGAGATAGGCATTTCTACTGACCGCTTGCACGCACGAGGACCAATGGGATTAAATGAGCTCTGCACTTATAAATACATCATTCACGGTAGCGGTGAAATTCGTTAAGTAGCGGCTAAAATTTGCGAAGGATTTAATAACAATGAAGCACCGATTGCTCGCGCAGTCACTTCAGACATAGCTACAGTGCAGGATCTTACTAACGTAATTTAAGCGTAGCCAAACCGATTATAGCGAATATCAGCGAGAGAATCCAAAAGCGAATAACGACCTTGTTTTCATGCCAGCCCTTTAACTCGAAGTGATGGTGAATGGGTGAACAAAGAAATATGCGCTTTTTACGAATTTTGTAAGAGCCGACTTGTAGAATCACGGAACCGACCTCTAAAACAAAGATGCCGCCGACTATAATTAAGGTAAGCGGCTGATGTACCATAAAGGCAATCATCCCAATTAGCCCACCGACTCCAAGTGAGCCAGTATCGCCCATAAAGACTTCAGCTGGATTCGCATTGTACCAAAGAAAGGCAAGACTCGCTCCTAATAGCGCGGCGCACACAACGGCTAATTCGCCAGCGCCCGGAATAAAGCTTATAAAAAGGTAATCAGAGATGATCGCATTACCAGCTGCGTAGGCCATTATAGCGTAAGCAAGCGAGACGGTAACAGTACATCCAATTGCGAGGCCATCAAGACCGTCAGTGAAATTAACCGCATTACTAGAACCCGAAAGGACTAAAAAAAGAAAGGGTACTAAAAGGAGCAAAGACATTTCAGAGCAAAGAGCACCTTTATAAAAGGGTACCCAAAGCTCACGCATCTTACTCGCTGATTCAGGTACTGTAAGTAGTAATAATAATGCAATTCCAGTCAGTGCTGCCTGTCCAATAATTTTCCAGCGCCCTGGCAATCCTTTGCTATTTGATCTAGATACTTTCATATAATCATCAATGAAACCGATAACCGTAAGTCCTAAATAAATTATTAATGCGGTGTAGACATAAACATTGGGCTCCGCCCATAAAATTGAGCTTAAGAGAACCGATACAAAAATCATAATTCCACCCATAGTCGGAGTTTGAGCCTTACTAGCATGTAAGTCTGCGAGGTCTCCGACTTCGTCCTTACAACGAAAGGCCTGACGTACACGAAGCTCACGAAGCCGTGCGAAGATCCAGGGGCCAACTATAAAGCCAATGCCCATCGCTGTCATACCAGCAAAAGCCGCACGTAAGGTCAAATAGCGAAAGAGTCTTAGTGGACCAAATATATTTTCGAAGTCGGCTAAATAAGAGAGCATTGTGGGAAATATACGGGCTGGTATTAGGAATTTTGAATAGACTCAGGAATTAACTCTTCTAGATGATAACTTCTGCTACCTTTCAGAAAGATTGCTCCTTTGTAGAGGGCAACGCTAGATGTTATTTTTTTAACATTCTCGACCCTCTGTAACTGGTCTGCATGGGCGCCTGCTTTTAAGGCACCATCCTGATAGGCTTTAGTAAGTAGATCTGGACCTACGAAAACGGCACTGTCTTGTGGGCGTAAGGTTAATTTTTCGCCGATATTTATATGGTGCTCGATAGCGGATTCTCCCAGCTCATTCATCGCGCCCAAAATATAGTAACGGTCGGTACCTTCAGTTGCACTGCGATCGAAGGCGTCGAGGGCATCCATCATCGATGAAGGATTCGCGTTATAGCAATCAATGTAAAAAGCTTGGGAGTCAGCCTTCTGCGTGCAACCACGATGACCTGATGGCCTCCAAGACTCGATTCGTTCTCGAATATCTGTATCAGTGATGCCAAGTGTACGAGCCGCAACGATTGCAAGTGCTGCATTTGTTGCGATGCCAATACTAGGGCAAGCGATGGTGTAGCTGTGCTGGTCTATTGTTACGATTTGATTACCATTTTGATCAGCGCAGAGCGCGTAGTAAACGATAGACTTGGCCGGCAGGGAAGGCTTGGTCTGGCCTTCGAGAAGTAAAACAATAGCACGCTCAGCTAGAGCCCTGTAAGCTGGGAATCCAAATGAATCTGCGGTCAAAATAACGGGAGAGTTTTCAGATGCATATTGGACCAGAAGCGATTTTTCTGAAGCGACATTATCCACGGTGCCGAGCAATTCTAAATGCGCAGCACCAATGTTAGTCAAAATATTGAGGTTCGGGTGAATCATTTTTCCAAGAAGGGCCATTTCGCCAGGTTGATTTATACCAGCTTCAATAACAGCAAAGTCCTGTTTTTTTGCCTCAAGATTAAATAAAGTCATTGGCACACCAATTCGGTTATTCCAATTTCCTTCAGTGGCATGTGTCACTGATTCTCCTAGAACTATACGAAGCATGTCCTTGGTTGTGGTCTTTCCACAGCTTCCAGTAACTGCAATTACTGGCTTGTTAAAATTTCCACGAATCGCGCGTGCGATCTCACCCAAAGCATCTAGTGTATTAGGAACCTTAAGCTGCGGCAAAGAAAGTGTCTGCTCTTGTTCAACAAGCGCGGCTACTGCCCCACCCTGAGCAGCCTGCTCTATATAATTATGGCCGTCACCTGCGCCACAATTTAGCGCGACAAAACACTGACCAGGCTTGATTAACCGAGCATCAAAGCAAAATCCGCTGATTCTTTCTGGGAGTGTACCAATCCAATTCCCATTCGTCCATTGAGCGAGCGCGTGTGAATCAAAAGATGGCATGGAAACGTTATTTTAACCGTTGAATTACTAGGCTGAGATGGGCGACTTACTGAATACTAGACTATTTGAAAGGACGTGAGTCCACACTCATATAGCTAAGTCCCCATTTTTATTCGGATTAAGTCTCGTGCCACTTGACGGTCATCGAAGGGCGTGAGTGTACCATCAAATTCCTGGTAGCCTTCATGGCCCTTTCCAGCTATCAATACACAGTCTTCAGGGCCTGCCGCATCAAGGGCAAGGGAAATGGCGTGCTTTCGATCACTGATATAATGCGTGCTTTCGCTGCCCTCCGTGGCGCGCATATCAGTAAATATCTGTTCTAGAGGTTCCGTGCGTGGATTATCGGATGTCACAAATACTTCATCGGCTCCCTCAATCACCGCCCGAAACATAGGCGCGCGCTTGCTACGATCACGATCACCACCACAGCCAAAAACAACAATCAAACGACCGGGAGTTATTTCGCGTAACATTTCGCAAGCATTCTTCAGAGCATCATCGGTGTGAGCATAGTCAACAAGCACATTGAATGCTTGCCCCTGATCTATGCGCTCCATACGCCCGGGGACTCCAGGGAAGCTTGTCAGACGATCCAAAAGATTCTCTATACAATGACCCTTAACACGAATAGTAGCTAGGGCTGCTAGAAGATTACTAACATTATAGCGCCCCAGTAGAGGAGACCGAACCTGCATCTCACCTTCTGGCCATATGAGTTTAAATTTAGTATGATCGGCAAATAAAGTGACCTCTTCCGCACGAATTGTAGCATCCGAGTTGATACCAAAAGTAGTGACTTTGGCATCCTTAGGTAACTCGCTTACCAAGCGGCGCCCATACGCGCAGTCTATATTGATGACTGCGCTTCGCGGGGAAACACCAGTCTCACCAGTAAATAGGCGCTTTTTGACTTCATAGTACGACTCCATCGTTTTGTGATAATCAATATGATCCTGAGTAAGATTCAGAAACACCGCCACATCAACATCTACACCATAGGTTCTTTTCTGGTCGATGCCATGTGAACTAATCTCCATAACAGCTTCGGAACATTGATTATCTACCATTTGCGCAAGTAAGGCGAATACATCGACAGACTCGGGCGTAGTGCGAAATGAAGGTAAGGTTCGCACTCCCAAATCATAGCGAATAGTCCCGAGTAGACCGACCCTGTCCTGCCCACCCATTAAATGCTGCGTGAGCATCGATACTGTCGTTTTTCCATTCGTGCCGGTGACACCTGTGATACCTAGCTTGCTGTCAGGCTCTTCATAAAACTTACGAGAGATGAGCGCCAAAGTTTTGCGAACATCGCTGACTTGAACAAATTCGATAGGAAAATGAACGCCTAGGTCTTCTTCTGTGACTACAGCGACTGCACCTCGATCCACGGCTTCTTCTATATAAAGATTACCATCGGTACGCATTCCGCTGATTGCGAAAAATAGGGCACCTGGCACAACACGCCTGCTATCTGTTATAATGCAGCTTACAGCACACTCTTCGTTCAAATTTAAACGTGAGTCGCTAATATCCTCAAACAACTTACTAAGTGGAATGTTCATAGACGAGCTCTGACTTTTCCGAGCAGCGGCTTGCTTAAGTCGACGAGAGTAGGCTTGGTATGGACTAGAAGGTGAAAGCAGTAGACTAATTTGAAATTCGGATAGACCGATCATAGATAGAGGGTTGTAAATTTACTAAGTTTGCATTCGAGCGCGCTGGTCGGATGCCTAAATATGCGATACAAGATTCGGCGATATTACGAAATGCAGGTGCGGCCACAGATCCGCCGTATCCTACCCCTTTTAAATTAGGCTCATCGACTACTACAGTGATTACCAAAGACGGGTTATTCGCGGGAAAGAATCCGCAAAATGAGGCGACATGATGCTGGTCGGAGTAACGCCCGTTAACAATCTTCTGCGTAGTGCCGGTTTTACCGGCCACATTATAATTATCTATAGAAGCACGGCGTGCAGTACCGCCAATGTCCACCACATCCGCTAACATTTGAGCGACCGTGTTAGCGACTTCTTTAGAAACCACTCTTCGTTTGGCTTTTGGCTTAAATCGAACAACGTCCTCACCTACACTATCGAAGATACGCTTAGCTAGCATGGGTTGCATAAGTACACCACCATTAGCAATGACTGACATAGCCGCGTGCACTTGCATTGGAGTGGCGCTCACAGCATGCCCCATTGGCAATCGTGTTATCGTCAGTCCATCCCAGTTCTTAGGTGAGTGAAGCGTACCAGAAATCTCGCCACCTAGATGGCAGCCAGTTTTTTTACCAAATCCAAAGCCAGAGGCATAGTCGTAGAGGCGATTTTCTCCGAGCAAGAGACCGAGATGCGCGGCACCACGATTACTAGATTTTACTACTATATCGTGCATCGAAAGACTATCGTAATCTTTGTGATCGTCAGGTAGCGAAAGAGTGCGACCTTCGTAGCTTACCCTCTTATGGCCTGTTTGAAATATATCACTAGGTCTCGCAACGCCCTCGTTTAGTGTAGCTGCTGCTGGGACAATCTTAAATGTAGAACCGGGCTCAAAAACATCTGTTAATGCACGGTTACGTTGATGACTAATCGGATATTTCTGAGTATTATAAAATTCATTAGGGTCATAGGTCGGATAATTTGCCATCGAAAGCACCAGTCCCGTAGCTGGCTCGCTGACAATTATGCTTACACCCTCTGGTTTGTAGACGGAAACAATTCGTGCGATCTCCTCCTCGACGATATGTTGTACCATTTGATCGATGCTTAGCTCGACATTTAGCCCATCAGAGGACTCCACTTCCCTACCTCGAAATTGAGCGAGTTCGTGACGCTTACCATCCCTCTCACTTTCACGCCAACCGTCTTGTCCGCTGAGATAATAATCGAAGAATCTCTCGATACCAGTCACCGCAATTTCTTCTTTATTTACGTATCCAAGAACGTGCGATGCGAGTTCTCTGCCTGGATATGCGCGGCTATGGCTTAGGTTCCCATAAACCGAACGAATCTGAAGCGCCTTCACTGCATCGTATGTAGCCTCGTCGGCATCTTTTAACAAACTCGCCCATCGAATAAGTCGTGCCTCTTTACCCTGCTCGGACATCATACGAGTCTTGGTATAGACTTTTTTTTCTATCTCCTGAAGCGATAGTCCCAGTATTTGTGCGAGATCAGGAAGTTTTTCCTTATCAGCCTCTAAAAAAGCCTGTGGGTCTATACCGATATTATAGCTAGTACGGGTAGTAGCTAATAAGTTACCGCGCGTATCAACTATATTACCGCGACGCGCTTCGATCACATTGAACATCTTGCGACTACTCTCAACGTGCTCTCGTAGAACCTCTTGATTCCAAATATGTAGATAAAATAGACGACCAAATAGGACGCAGAAAGCACACGCTACTGCGAATGATATAAGCGATGAACGACCACTAGAGACAAATGCTTTACTCATTGATCCTCATGATACTAATCAGACTTGGTTCTCAGATTTATGTAGAGCTGCAAGGTCGCGCAGGGTACGCAGCGAGGGACTAAGTGGTTTGCCATGACCCTTACTCGAGCACTCAGTAGGCTCGGGCGATGAAACCACATCGGGCACAGTCAGTAACTGTGAGTTAAACCCGTAACGCTGTAAGCGGCAGCGATAATAGTTTGAAGTAATTTGCATGTCGAAATCCTTGTTATTAGTCAGGTCTATCTAGAGGTATCGAAATCTAGTAATGCTAGGCCCTCAGAGACTTCGTAAGGCTGCGAGATTGCATAGCGGCGACCAGTAGCTAGTTCGCGCTCTCTGACAAAGACCACTTGGCTTTCAACTGCGGGGCGCAGACTGCCAGCGACTTTACCCTGAAGTACTACAGGCTGATGGTTACCAGCGATAAGCTGATCTAAATGTCGAAGCTTGCTATAGGACTTAGCTAAATCCGACTCCAGTTCCTTGCTACTTTGCGCTGTGCGAGAGATTTGCTGTTGTATCCAGACAATGAAAAAAGCGCTGCTCAGAGTGATCACAACCATTGAGAGGATTAAGGATATGGCCTTCTTGCGCGTGGAAAGAGAGATTTTTGTCATAGTATTTATTAATTAAGAAATTTTTCTAAGTGCCCGCATCCGGGCACTTCGGCTACGTGGGTTTGTGCTGATTTCAGAGTCTTTCGGCCCGACTGGGCGCGTAGAGATCATTTCGGCTCGTACCACTCGCTCGTCTTGCGTTCGGCTATCATGAGCATGTTCGGGGCGGCCTGCCATTTTTCGGCAAAAGCGTTTTACGATGCGGTCTTCGAGCGAATGAAAGCTTATGGCAATAATTACTCCTTTGGGTAAGAGGCGATCGAACGCTGCCGGTAGGCCGCGTTCGATCGCGCTCAACTCATCATTTACCTCTACTCTAATACCCTGAAAAGTACGTGTGGCTGGGTGGATTGCCTTGCGCCCTTGTGGCGTAGGACCCACAGCTTCGACAATTAAATCAGCGAGCGAGTGCGTGCGCTGTAAACGGCCCGATCCTCGAGAGGATATGATCGCCTTAACTACTCGGCGCCATCTCTTCTCTTCACCATAGTTGCGCACAGCACGAACGAGCGCTTCCTCATCAGCTGTCTCCAAAAACTCTGCTGCGCTAATCCCCTCTTTCGGATTCATACGCATATCCACCGGGGCGTCATAGCGAAATGAAAATCCTCGCTCTTCACTATCGAGCTGAAAAGAGGACAAACCAAAGTCAAAGAGTGCTCCATCGAAGTCGGACTCATCCAAATCTTCGATTTCACCAAAGTTAATATGGTAGTGGCAGAACCGGCTGCCTACTTCCGCCTCCAATTCTTCTGCTCGCTCGATAGCACTGGGATCGCGATCTAGCGCAACGACTTTTACATTATCGTCACAGTCAAGTATAGCACGCGTATGACCACCACCTCCGAAGGTACCATCTAAAAATTTCATGCCTGCGCTTGGCGCAAATAGTTCGAGCGTCTCGCTGAGCAAGACGGGAACATGGCCACTTTGGGTGGCAGTTGTGTCTACTTCATCTGTAGAGGAGTACATGAATGCAGCGCTGTAGTAGGGAGGGTTTCGCTTGTGCTCGAAGATGGGCTTTCTCACGCCTCTCAAGCGCTTTACTCACGCTATTTACCGAACGATAGGTACTCTTCGGCAAAGAGGTGAAGGTCCATGGTTTACGCCTTTCGCGCCTAGGATGAGTAATATAGCCTGAAGTGAGAAAATTTTCGCGGGCGATGGTTTCAAGTATCTTATTCATAGTATTTTAGATAAATAGTTAGAAGCCGAAGCCTTTTGCGATATCCGCTAATTCTTCGCCTTCCCCCTCAGTTGCCATCAGTTGATCGTAGAAGGATTCATCGAATATTTTAAACTTTGAAGCTTCTCCCAACAGGACGACTGACTTTTCCAAGCTAGCGTGCTTAATTAGCTTTTCATTCAGATTAATTCGTCCCTGTTTATCGCAGGCAAAATTGTGTGCCATAGACATAATGCGACGAATGGCACGCTGGCCGTCCTGGTCGCCCATACTAATTTGCGAAAAACGCTCGTAGAGCTGCTCGATCATTTTTGGCGGATAAACCGTGACTGATCGCTCCGTCAGGCTGGGCAGCGCGAGAAAGTCATTACTAGTAGAGACCATTTCGGGGCGCCATTGCGAAGGGATCGTGAGCCGACCCTTGTCGTCCACGGTATGGCGGTACTCGCCAAAAAATTTCCCTGTATTTTGCGTGCTCATCACTACTTATTGACCCATATTGCCCCATTTCACACCACTACAACCCACTCGTCAAGCGAGTTTTATCGCTATTATTAAAAAATCTGCCACTTAGTGAGCAAAAATGGCAGAGAGTTTTACAGATCGTTCTATCTTAGTTATATTGATACAATTATGAGCATATCTCCCCTAAAAGAGCGCCTGGAGTCCCCTAGTGCGCTCTTCTCAATCGAGTTTTTCCCGCCAAAGTCCGATGCGGCGGCTACGCAATTGCTCAGCGTAGCTAAAGAGTTAACCGCTTATGTGCCCGACTTTGCTTCGATTACCTATGGCGCAGGAGGCAGTTCACGTACTCGAACTCTCAAATATGCACATAAACTCAAGGAAAATTGTGGATATACTGTTCTACCGCACCTTACCTGTGTCGGGCACTCTATTAAGGAACTAGAGGAAATTATAGAAGAATTTAGGGAGGCTGGACTCAGCCAAATTATGGCACTACGGGGGGATCCGCCAAGTGGTGAGACAGACTTTAAGCCGCATCCAAACGGGCTCAGTCATGCCAATGAGCTCGTACAATTAATACGAAAAGTCTACCCAGAGTGTACTATTGGCGTAGCTGGATATCCAGAAACGCACGCAGAGGCACCCTCTGCTGAAGTCGATCTGCTTCATCTAAAGCGAAAAGTAGATAATGGCGCTGACTTTATTACCACACAGCTATTTTTCGATAATGCTGTTTACTTCGACTTCGTAAAACGCGCGCGCCAAGCAGGCATCACCGTACCGATTATCCCCGGCCTAATGTGTGCGAAATCTCTTAAGCAGGCTAAACGGTTCTGCAAAATGGGGGGAACTTCCCTACCTGCAGAGTTCGAGGCGCGTCTACTCGCAGCAAGCGAAAATTCGGGAGCGAGTAAACCGATTGGTATAGACTGGATGTATGCTCAGGCGCTTGAATTATTAGAGCGTGGTGCTCCGGGATTACACCTTTATATACTCAACCAAGCAGGACCAGCAGTAGCGCTTATGAAGAAACTTCATGCAGCAGGATTCTACCAAAGATGAAACCTAAAAATATCCAACTAATCGGCACCGAACTTGCCATTGTTTGGGAGGATGAGAGCGAGAGCTACTTTAGTTCAGAATTTTTGCGCCGGCACTCCCCCAGCGCAGAAAATATCGGGGAAAAAGATATTTTTGGAAACCAGTATGGGGGCACGGGAATCAAAGATTTCCCAGGTGTTACGATCCAATCTTGGGACTTTCAGGGAAACTACGCCATCCGCCCGATCTTTAGTGATGGGCACAGCAGTGGTCTTTATAGCTGGGAGTATTTAAAATCTTTAGAGTTAAAGCTCTAGAGAGTGCATTACGATGTAGAGATCGGCGCAGAGATTTTGACTAGTTCTCTTCGTTTAAAAAATCCTCGATTTTTTGCCATGCGTCCTTTCCGGCATCCTCTAGAATGTAATGACCAAATTTGGGATAAACCACGGACTTTGCTTTTGGAAAATAAGTTTGGAAGCGCGAGTGGAAGTGTAAGTTAAAACAAAAATCTTTCGCCCCCCAGATTAACTGGACTGGTTTGTCTACTAACTTGGCGAGCCCGGCCTGAACCTCGGCTAGAGTATCGTATGAAGGATGCCTTTTATGCAGTGGTATATCTTTTACAAAATTCCAAATAGCCACACGGTCAGCCCAGCTACGGTATGGCCAAAGCATGCCTCTTTTCACAGCTGGATTGAGTGGTATTTTGACCGCCATATTCGTAGCTGGCCCGGCAAATCCATTGAGCCCGCGAATGATAGCCTCGCCAAAATACGGTAATTTAATCGCAGCGATTCGCAAAGGGATACGCTTTGTGAGGAAGGCGCCGGTATTTAACAGTACAAGCTTTTCTATGGCCTCTGGCTTGCGGCCGGCAACACCGCAGCCGATCGCCCCACCCCAATCGTGAAGAATCAGGCTAAATTGGCTAATACCTAGATGATCGATGAGACTCTCGATATCTTCGATTCGCTGTTCTAATGTATAATTATAGTCTTTGGGTTTATCGGATAGCCCGCAGCCAATGTGGTCTGGCGCAATACAACGGTAGCCTGAGGCCGAGAGTTGCCGAATGAGGTCGCGATAATAAAATGACCAAGTCGGGTTGCCATGGAGCATGAGAACGACCGGGCCATTTCCCTCATCCACAAAGTGCATCTTAGAGCCATTTGATAGCGTTAGGCTATTACTAGCATAGGGATATTCAAAGCGAATATCAGGTGGTAGCTGCGAGGCACGAGCAGTACTCATGATTGCGGCCACTCCACGGCCATCATCAAACTACTGAGGCCACTACCAATCCCAAGTAAGGCTGCTTTTTGCCCCTGTTTATAGGCGCCGGCTTCCATCGCACGGACCAGTGTAATAGGACAGGATACCGAGCCTACATTACCCAAAGTCTCAAAAGTAGTAAAGTCTTTGGCTAGGTCGAGACCGAGGGCATTAAAAAGCTCCCGCGTGTGGGCCTTGCCCACCTGATGGGTAATCACACGGTCTGGCGTATCGGCTGTCCATCCTGTGGCTTCAGTGAACTGCGTCCATGCACGTTTGGCGACACCGATACCGGCTACGAGTAACTCCTCGGAGTCGGTCAACATTTCGAGTGCATCGCCGGCGCTATCACCCTGACAGAGTGAGTTGTGGGAGGTGTCCGTCTCGACTACCGCAGCGGTCATTAATGGGCAGGATTTTGGCGCGAGATCTTTTCGGCAAAGCACAGCTGCAACCGCACCCGCACCAATCGTAAGATTAGCAAAGTATGGTTTGATCGACTGGCGTGTTTGCTCTGGGGCAAGGAGCTGCTCGAGAGTGTTTTCCACTAGCGGTCGGCCATTTTCTCCGGAGCAAATCAAGGCACGCTCGATCTGGCCGCTTTCGATCATACTGCCCGCTACTACCATTGCATTAAGAAAGCCCAGGCAGGCATTAGAGACATCAAATATCTGCGCCTTTCCCGAAAGTTTAAGTAAGCCGTGCACATAGGCGGCAGTGGCTGGCTCCAAGCGGTCACGGCACACTGCAGAGTGCACTAATAGATCCATTTGATCTCGATCAAAGGATGACTTAGCTAGGACCGCTTCACCCGCCTGCGCAGAGGCATAGGATGCTGTGGTATCAGACGGCCAAAAACGCCGCTCGCGGATGCCGGTCATCAATTCTAAGCGGCCTTGGGGCAAACTCAAACGCTCGTAAACAGGCGCGAGTTTTGCTTCCACATCTGCCGAGGTCCAAACCTCATCAGGCAAGGAGTAAGCGATGGACTCGATGGCTACATTTTTAAAATTCACGAACAAAGGGGATACGCCATATTGGATGCTTCTTGCGAGTGCAAAATGTAAGTACAGTTGGGCTACTTGGGTGCATTGTAACGATCGATCCACGCGGCGCTCCACTTTGTGTAATCCCCCGCCTCGATGTGGGCGCGCGCCTGCGCCATTAATTCGAGGAAGAAATGAGTATTGTGTATGGATAGCAAGGTATGTGCGAGAAACTCATTCGCCATTACCAAGTGCCGCAGATACGCGCGGCTGAAATTTTTGCAGGTATAATTGTCCGCCTCCATGATAGGATTAGGATCATTTTTAAAACGCTCGTTTTTAAGATTAAGTATACCATCAGGGGTAAAAACTGTAGCGTGACGAGCGAGGCGAGTAGGCATGACACAGTCGAACATATCCATTCCTAGGCCAACCATCTTCAAAAGCTGAGGCGGTGTCCCTACTCCCATTACGTAGCGGGGTTTATCCTTGGGCATCACAGGCGCGGTCACAGATACCTGCCTAATCATTTCCTCTTCTGGTTCGCCCACACTGACCCCTCCGATGGCATAGCCAG